>JAISZV010000328.1 GCA_031284475.1 Proteiniphilum sp.
TCGCCGATGCAGGCCGCGCATTACCTCAAAGCGCTCAGAGAAAAGATACCCAATATGAGTGTGGTAGGTATAGCCGGTCCCGGCGATCCGTTTGCAAATGCCGCCGAAACTATTGCCACAATGAGAATTGTAAAACGGGAATTTCCCGACGTCATCTTTTGTCTGTCTTCCAACGGGCTTGATATGGCGCCGTATATTGAGGAAATTGCGGAAATCGGCGTTTCACACGTAACCATTACGGTCAATTCTCTAAATCTCGAAACGCTGGGTAAAATATACCGCTGGGTACGTTATAACCGCCGGGTGTACCGGGGTATGGAAGGCGGGCGCATCCTTCTCGAACAACAGTTGAAGTGCATCGAACTGTTGAAAGCGAAAGGGATAATTGTAAAAATAAATACCGTTATCTGTCCGGGGATAAACGACCATGAGGTGGAGGAAATAGCGAAAAAGGTAGCCGAACTTGGCGCAGATACAATGAATTGCATCCCGATGTACCCGGCTGAAAACACCGAATTTGAGATGCTGGAAGAGCCCTCAAAAGAAATGATGAGGACGATAAAAGGAAATATCTCCCAATATATCAAACCAATGCCCCATTGCGCCCGTTGCAGAGCGGACGCCGCGGGGTTGCTGGGACACGATAACAAGGAAGCGATGGATATGATCGGACAATTTTCCGGCATGGTGGTCAATCGCGGTGAAGGCCGGGAACGCGTTGCCGTCGCTACCAATGAGGGCATTCTGGTGAATCTCCACCTGGGAGAAGCGCGGAAGGTATATGTATATGAACGGACAAGAAACGGATACCATTTTGTGGAGATGCGCAATACGCCTCCCGAAGGAGGCGGAGTGGAACGCTGGAAAGAGTTGGCAAGCAAGACATTGGTCGATTGCAAAGCGATACTTGTGGGAGGAATTGGGGAAACGCCGATGCGTGTTTTACAGGACAACGGTATAAGGATCATTCAAATGAGCGGGTTGATTGATACCGGATTGGATGCGGTATATCTGAATCTTCCCATAAAGACCCTTTGCAGGAGTGAATATACCAAATGCGGAGAAGCATGCCGGGGTACAGGATCAGGGTGCGGTTAATTCAATCATATTAATCAAATCAAAAAACGGACAGGATTGACATTTCAATTATTCAATTACATAAAACAGACAATTTCAAAATGAAGAAACCGGATTATATGATACTGGTGTGCAACTCGTACCGGGTTGCCGGTGATGCGCAGGGAGCATGTAACAAGCAAGGAGCCACATCCCTTGTACAGTATTTAACGGAAGAGTGCGCCAACAGGGGGATCAATGCCGTTGTAACCACAACCGCCTGTTTGAGCGTATGCAGTCAAGGCCCGGTAGTGGTCATTCAACCCAATAATTATTGGTATGGAGGCGTTACGGGAGAAGACAAGATTGACGAAATATTGGATGCACTGGAGGAGAATAGAACTGTAAAAGAGTATCTTATTACTGATTAGAAATACCAAAATACTAATTCCAAGTAATATGGTTTGGGTAATTGATTCTACGTTAAGGGACGGAGAGCAAGCGCCTAAGGTGGCATTTTCCAAAAAAGAAAAACTCCGGTTGGCGTCGATGCTCGATGATGTGGGGATTGATGAAATAGAGGCCGGCATTCCGGCAATGGGTGAAGATATTATCGACGCCGTTCGGGATATTGTCCGGTTAAGACTGTCTACGCGTGTGCTGGTGTGGAGCCGGGCGATAGCGAAAGATATAGAAATGGCCGGGCGGTCGGAGGCCGAAGCAATCCATATCGCCTTTCCCGTATCCGATATTCAATTGGCGACAATGAAGAAGGAATGGCATTGGGTAATTGACACTATTCCGGTTATGATTGAACAGGCAAAACGCTCTTTTAACTATGTTAGTATCGGCATTCAAGACGCTTCCCGTTGTCACAACAATCATTTGGTTGAGTCTATCGGCGTTGCCGTCCGGGCAAAAGCCGACCGTGTCCGCATAGCCGATACGGTGGGCATATTAACCCCGTTAAGCGCCGCAGAACTGATTACCGGCATTAAAACGCTCTATCCTCTTCTCGACATTGACTTTCATGCCCACAACGATTTGGGAATGGCTACGGCTAATTGCATGACGGCCTGGCAATCCGGTGCATCAAGCGTCAGCGTAACCGTGAACGGTTTAGGCGAAAGAGCGGGGAACGCTTCACTCGAAGAATTTCTGATGGCAGTCTCGCTGCATAGCGGGATAGAGAAATATAATTTAAAAGGTTTATTCTCGCTATGCCGTTATGTTTCAAAAATTTCCGGACGCCCTATCCCTCCCGGTAAGGCCATTTGCGGAGAAATGGCCTTTAGCCACGAATCGGGAATACATGCCGACGGTACCCTGAAAAATTTGCTGGCATTTCAACCGTTTGACGGAAAAAATGTCGGACGTGAAAGCTTCAAAAACGTATTTGGAACACATTCAGGCTCCGGCGCACTGAAATATTTCCTCGAACAGCGGAATATTTTTGCAAGCGAAGATGAAATAGTACTTTTAAAAAAGAAAATTCACCAATTATCGTTGAAAAAACGAAGAAATATATCTCCTATGGAAATACTTTCTATATATAACAAAACGATCTTTTTAAGAACATAATAGCATCATATTAATTAAAAATAACAATATATTGCATTAAAATGAATTGATAATGGCCGTATTTCCTGCTTTTTGTGTATTTTTGTATGGAAGTAAGATTGTATAGGTTATGTTTTGCGAAAAATTTAAACGGGATTGTTATGCCGAGACCGATTTGACATTTTTAGTCAATATCAGTGACAGCATTGCGCATAGCAAGGACATTTACAAGGATCTGGAATTAATCGCTAAAAAGATTTGTGAATACCTTCGCGCCCAATACTGTATCTTCACGCTTGTGGATCATTATCAAGACAGAATAATGATCGATTCGGCATACGGTCTTACCGATGAAGAAAAGAAAAAAGGAATTTACAAGATAGGAGAAGGTATAATCGGCGAGGTGGTCAGCAACGAAAAGCCGGTCATCATCCCAGATATATTTAAAAGTGATAAATTCTTAAATAGAATCGGTATTGTTCCGCAAGAATATTCAATGACTGCGTTTCTTTGCGTTCCCGTTATCGTAAAAAATGAGATCAAAGCCACACTAAGCATTCACAAAGGACATAGAGGTATTAATGATTTTTCGGCCGAATTGAAATTTTTGAATATTGTAGGCATGCTCATCGGACGGAACATCTCCATTCGTCAGAAGCAGATAGAAGAATTGGAGGAACTTCGCAAAGAAAACAAACGCCTCAAAGGATTTAAGACATACAAACCGGAGAATATTATAGGGAATACTTCCCTGATGAATGATCTGTATAACCTTATCGACCGGGTTGCCCAAACCAATACAACGGTGATGATCCGCGGTGAAAGCGGCGTAGGCAAAGAGTTGATTGCCGAAGCGATACACAATGCAAGTTTGAAGGCGGACAAACCATTTATAAAAGTAAATTGCTCCGCCTTGCCCGAAAGCCTGATCGAAAGTGAATTGTTCGGACACGAAAAAGGGGCTTTTACCGGAGCAAACTCTACTCACATCGGGCGTTTTGAAATGGCGAATGGCGGAACAATCTTTTTGGATGAGATCGGGGATATTCCGTTATCGGTTCAGGTCAAACTGTTGAGAACCATCCAGCAACGCCAGATAGAACGTGTGGGAGGAAACAAAACCATCGATATTGACGTGCGCATTATCGCGGCAACAAACAAAGATCTGGAAAATTTAATCAACGAGAATAAATTCCGCGACGATTTTTATTACCGCATCAATGTTTTTCCTATTTATGTACCCGCCCTTCGCGAAAGAAGAGCTGATATTCCTTTGTTGATCGACCATTTTATCGATAAACTCAACAAAAGAAATAAAACAAAAATCAAACGCATTACCAGCGGAGCTTTAGATTTGCTTATGCTATACCATTGGCCGGGAAATATCCGCGAACTGGAGAACGTCATAGAACGGGC
>JAISZV010000030.1 GCA_031284475.1 Proteiniphilum sp.
CGTGGCCGCCAATGCCAACAGCGCCCAGGCCGTCCTCTTCATGGTGGAACTACTTTTATAAGGGGGGGATTACCAATAATCTTTCAATTCTTTTCTTAGCGTTTTGGTCGCTTTGGTAACATGAAATTCAACCGTTTTTATTGATATGCCTAATTTTTCGGCAATCTCTTTTCCCGAAAGTTGCTGAACCCGGCTCAGCCTGAAAACGGTTTGTGTTTGCTCTGAAAGACGGGATATGGCTTTCGCCACTAATTCTTGAATCTCACGGGTAAAAACCTGATACGGTTCACAATCTTCAAGACGAGTTATGCGCATCTGCATCTCCCACCGGATATTGGAATGGATTTGAGAGATTACCTGCTCCTGTATCTGTAAATGACGTAAATAACTTAAGCATTTGTTTTTGACAATTGTCAAAACGTAGGCGGGAACATTGGTATCTTCGGGAAGTTTATGCCTGTTTTCCCAGAAATAAAGCCATGCGTCTATAACGAAATCCTCTGCAACAGCCCTATTCCTGACATAAGAATCTGCAAACCGGATAAACCCCTGTTGATGATGAACAAACAATTTGCTAAAGCTGCTATCGTCTCCAATATCCATTTTAAATTCTTTATAAGAACCCTAAGCCATGTCGTTTGCAAATCTAATTTTTTCTTTTAAAATAGCAAACTAATTATAAATAATGTTTACGCAAAATTTATTCCGGCGGGATTACCAGACCGTCTTTGAGGTGGATGATGCGGTCGGTGTGACGGGCAAGGCGCTCATCATGGGTGACGATAACGAATGTCTGATTCATTCTGTCACGTAATTCAAAAAAGAGGTTGTGGAGCTCTTCTTTGTGTTGGCTATCCAGACTGCCGGATGGCTCATCGGCCAGAATGACAGCCGGGTTATTTATCAAAGCGCGAGCTACGGCTACACGCTGTTTTTCACCTCCGGAGAGTTCGGCGGGTTTATGATGTAAGCGGTCCGGAAGTTTCAGGAAATCCAATATTTCTTTCGCTCGCTTTTCGGCCACTTGTGGTTTCTCTTTTCCTATCAGCGCCGGTATCATTACATTCTCCAGAGCTGTAAATTCGGGGAGCAGTTGATGAAACTGAAATACAAAACCAATATTCCGGTTGCGAAAAGCAGCCAGCTCTTTTTCGTTCAGATGATTGACAGGTACGCCCTTAACAATCAACTGTCCGCTGTCTGCCGAATCCAATGTGCCGATGATTTGCAACAGAGTCGTTTTTCCCGCACCGCGCGGCCCTACAATAGCGACGCTTTCGCTTTTTTCAATGCGCAAGTCGATGCCCTTCAATACCTGAAGGGCGCCAAAGCTCTTGGTGATTCTCTCGGTTCGTATCACTCGTACACAGCTTTATACCAGTCCAACTGCTTATACCATTCGTTGAGTTTGGGCAATGCCTCCTGGGGCACGTAGGTGGAGATGCCGCAGAAACGCTCTTTGTCTATCAGAAAACCTCCAATCCCTCCTTCGGCTGCGTAATACGCTATATCGGTCGTGTTTTTATAGATGATCACTTCCTTCAGGGCGTTTTCAAACCGGCTGTACTGTTCGGCAGAAGCCAGTTGCTTGATAAAATCAGCAAAATCATACAGGGCATGATTGGAGTATCCCAAGTGCTCGATGAGCTGGATGTTTTCAATCGGTATCGCAAAAATAGCCTCTTCTCCCCCCGACACTATCTCCCGGCAAACGGCAACAAGCGCCCCCAGTTTCTGCGTCTTTACCAATGAAATGGAGGCCGATTTCGGATAGAGGCTGCCCGCTTCCTGATTCTCGTAATAGGTGTAAAATCTTTCTCCGGCCTTAGTCAATGCCTCCGGAATCGGTTCGTCCGAAAACAGGTGTTTTATTATATACCGGTAGGGCAGGCCGTCGGCCAGTACTTCCGTGGGCGAAGCCAGGATATAGTTGGCCTTATCGCGCAAAGTGTAGGCCACTTCGATATTGGCCATGTAGCAGTCGTCAAAAATAATATAGTCAAACTTGTATCCCTGCAAAGCTTCTTTCAGTTCATTTATCTCCATGATATGAGACTTGTCTTGCCCGTAGGCACGCAGATAGTTTTTAAAGTCCGAAGGCAGCCAGGCCGTTCCGTGGCTCCACAGCAGCAGGGCGTAGCTTTCGGCTTTGTAGGCTTCGTTATGAAAGACTTCGTCCAGCACGCTCCGCATCACCTCGATGGAGACCGAATTTCTGTCTTCATACGTCCGGAGAAGCACTTCTTCCGTCACACCTCCCAGGCCCTTCTTTATCTGAAGAAGCCGGGGGGCTTCGCTCGACGAATCGTGATAGACAAGCAAGTTGCCGTTATTCAGATTATCCCCTTCGGCCCCCACCACCATATCCTTGATGTTGTCATAAGAATATGAACTGAGGTTGTTGTCCGCCGCCATATAAACAAGAAGCGTTCTGCCCGGAAGCGGCGCAGGAGCTGGTTCGTCACTTGGGTCACAACCGACCAATGTCAGCCCTATGAACAGAAAAGAGGAAAAAATATTCATTTTTAGTTTCATAACCAATACCTTAATTAATGAAAACAAAGGTACATAATAAAAAAGAAATCCGCAGCACGGACTAATAAAAATGTCGGAGCAAACACCTCATCGGCGCAGGATCTGACCGGCATGTGTCGCCGTCTTGATTTCTTTCGGCAGAAAAACATGTTCAATGACGCCCTGTTCGTTGATAAGAAAAGTTGTACGGAATGTCCCCATATACGTTTTGCCGTACATGCTTTTTTCGCCCCACACGCCAAATTTGTTCACTAAGTCTTTCGCCAGATCCGCAATCAAGTCAAAAGGCAGTTGCTGCTTCTCAATAAATTTCAGATGCGATTTTTCGTTGTCTACACTAACGCCTACTACCTCGTAACCCATTTTACGCAAGTCGGCATAATGGTCTCTGAAGCTACAAGCTTCAGCCGTACAGCCCGAAGTATTGTCTTTGGGATAAAAGTATAATACTAATTTTTTACCCCGGTAATCACTTGCTTTGATTTCCTTCCCGTTTTGATTTATCCCTAATATTTCAGGGATTTTGTCTCCTGTTTGCAATGCCATAGAATTGTTTCTTTTATGTTTATCCCCAAAAATAGACTTTTATTTTGAATACCGCAAACGCAGGAACCTCTGGCCGGCCTCCCGATCCGGGCAAAAAGAAGGCTGTCCGCCACCTGTATTAGCCGGCAAATTGCCCCTAGTTTCGCCCCCGCAGGGAATATGGATTCGGCGCCTTTTTGGACATCTTAGGGATAACTCTTTGTATTTCAGGGGGAATTTTCCGTATTCCTCAATGAACTATCCACATTTTACGAAGAACTCTCCGCGTTTTTAGGGAAATTCTCCGCGTTTTGCGGGGAACTCTCCGCGTTTCGCGGGGAACTCTCCGCGTTTCGCGGGGAACTCTCCGCGTTTCGCGGGGAACTCTCCGCGTTTTGCGGGGAACTCTCCGCGTTTTGCGGGGAACTCTCCGCGTTTTGCGG
>JAISZV010000039.1 GCA_031284475.1 Proteiniphilum sp.
AATTTTTAAAAAGAAAGGAGCTTCATAATGAAGTACAAGTTAACAGTGCGGAGAAATCCGCAAAATCCGGCAGCGGCAGTCAAGTTGTACGCTACGCCTGTGGGTAACGGCAAAGTGTCGCAAAAAGAAATAGCGGCGGAAATAGTGGGAATGTCATCGCTTGCCCGCGGCGACGTGGCAAATGTGATAGACAGTTTGCTCGACGTCGTTTCCAAGTATCTGCTGATGGGCAAAAGCGTAAGCCTCGGCGAACTCGGCACGCTGCGCATATCGTTTTCGAGCGAGGGCGCGGCTACGGAAGACGAGTTTAACGTGAACAAGATTTCGGGCGTCAGGGTGGTTTTCCTGCCTTCGTCCGCCTTGCGCAAAGCTATCGGAGACATTAAGTTCGAGAAGGTGTAAACTACATACTGTGTAGCGACGTGCTACATACTGCGTAGTTATTATAAGGCCGCAAGTTCAGTTAATAAATAGAACTGAAGTAAGAGAAAAAGGGTGTATCACAATGTGATTTCACCCTCTTTGTATTTGTATTATTATAGAAATGTAGTGATTGCAGATAATGTGACTAATGTGAAACCTCTAACGAGGTTTTGAGGTGGTGGCGAAACATATTTTCTATTGATATGAATCTCCTACGGAGATTTAGCTCTTTCGCCATTTCATTATTCACATTAGTATTAATATGAAAACGTTATCCCGCAACGTTTGTTTGTATCCCCAACTCCCCTACCCTGCCGGCTATTTTCTGCAAATCGCCTACAGGCACTTTTTCGAGCTCCTTGGAGGGCGTTTCACGATCGATGGTATAGATCATCACCTCGCGGGGATTAATCGCCCTGACGAGCTCTAACCAGGCCGAAACCTCCTTTTCGGTGGTATTGTCGACCTCCTGCCCTTCAAACCGGCCCCTGACGAACATGGTTTGCAGGATAAAATCGCCCTGAAAGCGTTTACAAAGCGCGGCCTGTTTTGCTACCGAATAGCCGGGCGCGTTGGGCCGGTCGATCAGGCGGACGGTCTCATCCAATGCCGAATCGAGTTTCAGTATGGGATTCTCTATTTTCCTGAGCGCTTTAAACACTTTCGGCTTATTGATATACATTCCGTTGGTGAGCACGCTTATTTTGGTATTGGGGGAATAGCGATTTCGCAGTGCAATAGTGTCGTCGATGATTTCTTCAAATTCAGGGTGCATCGTCGGTTCCCCGTTACCGGCGAAAGTGATTACATCGGGCGTGACGTCTTCTTCTTTGAGAGATAACAATTTATCTTCCAGGGCAGCCCGTACGTTTTCCCTGCCGGGTAGTTTTGTCTTTGTGCGGAAATCCTTGTTGAACCCACATTCGCAATAAATGCAGTCGAATGAGCAGAGTTTGCCGTCATACGGCAGCAGGTTCATTCCGAGCGATATACCCAACCTTCTGCTGTGGATAGGGCCAAAAACAATCTCATGAAAAAGTGTAGTAGACATTAAATAATTTTTAAAAACCCGGTTGGCGTTATTACTTTTGATAATTGACAATTGACAATTGATAATTGATAGTTGACAATTGATAGTTGTTCTTTGTTCTTTGTTTTCGTTCTTTGTCTTTTGTCTTTTGTCTTTTGTCTTATTGGCACATTGCTCAGTGCGCCGCAAGCCAGTTCTCTCCCACTCCTATGTCGGTTTTCAGCGGGACTGTCAACCGGCAGGCATTTTCCATTTCCTCCCTCACCATCTCCTTTACTTTTTCCAGTTCGCCGGGGAAAACGTTGAAGTTCAATTCGTCGTGTACCTGGAGGATCATCTTGGATTGCAGCTTCTCTTTTTGCAGCCTGTTGAAAATGCGGATCATCGCTATTTTGATGATGTCCGCCGCGCTCCCCTGGATAGGAGCGTTGATGGCATTCCGCTCCGCGTAACCGCGTACGATGGCGTTCCGCGAATTGATGTCCGCAAGGTAGCGTTTACGTCCCAGAAACGTTTCCACGAACCCTTTTTTGCGTGCATGAGAAATGCTTTCATCCATATATTGCTTCACCTGCGGGAAGGTGGCGAAATATCCGTCGATCAGTTCTTTGGCCTCGGCGCGGGAGATGCCGAGCCGTTCCGACAGGCCGAAGGGCGTGATCCCGTAAATGATCCCGAAGTTGGCCGTCTTTGCCTTGCGCCGCATATCCCCGGTAACTTCTCCGAGGGGGATCTTGTATATCCTGGCGGCAGTGGCGGCATGGATGTCCTGCCCTTTATCGAACGCTTCGGTCATGTTCTTGTCGCCGCTCAGGTGCGCCATAATACGCAGTTCTATTTGGGAATAGTCGGAGGAGAGGAACAGGCATCCCTGGTCGGGGATAAATACTTTCCGCATTTCCTTTCCCCGTTCGTCGCGGATCGGGATGTTCTGGAGGTTGGGGTTTGTGCTGCTCAGGCGGCCTGTAGCGGCTACCGTTTGATTAAAAGATGTGTGTATCTTGCCGGTGCGGGGATTGATGAGGAGCGGAAATGCATCGACATAAGTGCCGAGCAGTTTCTTCAGTCCCCTCTGTTCCAGTATTTTTCCGATGATGGGATGTTTTGAACGGATCTTCTCCAGTTCCTCTTCATCGGTCTTATATTGTTGTCCCGTCCTGGTTTTTTTCGGCTTCTCCACGATCATCAATTTGTCGAAGAGTACCTCCCCTATTTGTTTTGGGGAATTGACATTGAAGTCGACACCGGCTATATCGGTGATCTCTTTTTCAACCCGTTGCAGTTCGGCGCTGTATTCTCTCGAAAGCTCTTCCAGCGCTTTCAGGTCGAGCCGCACCCCACTCCATTCCATATCGGCCAGCACATAAACGAGCGGACATTCCAAATCATAAAACAGCGTCTCCAGCTTATTGTCGCGGATTTCCCGTTCCAATATATTTTTCAGTTTTAACGTAATATCGGCGTCTTCTGCGGCATAATCGGCCACG
>JAISZV010000071.1 GCA_031284475.1 Proteiniphilum sp.
TTGAGGTACCCGCGCGAACTGAGGGAAAACCCCGAAGAGCTCTCCAACCTGATTATCCCCACTGCAACCGGCGCGCAAATACCATTAAAGGAGGTTGCCGGTATAACATACAGCAAAGGGGCGCAGATGATCCGGAGCGAAAACACCTTCCTTACAGGATATATTATATTCGATAAAATAGCCGGGAAAGCGGAAGTAGATGTGGTAAGGGAAGCCGGCAAAGTATTGAAAGAGAAAATAAGTTCCGGCGAATTACAGCTTCCCAAAGGGGTGAATTACCGGTTTGCCGGAAACTATGAGCAGCAGCGCCGCGCCGCCAACCGCTTAATGATATTGATCCCCCTGTGCCTGATACTGATCATCGTCATCCTTTACTTTCAGTTCAAAAGCGTAACCGCCTCATTCATTCACTTTTCAGGCGTATTTGTCGCTTTTGCCGGAGGATTCATCCTGTTATGGCTGTACGGAGAACCCTGGTTCCTGAATTTTTCGATAAGCGATGTGAATATGCGCGACCTGTTTCAAATGCGCCCTGTTAACCTGAGTATTGCCGTATGGGTAGGTTTTATCGCCTTATTCGGCATTTCCACCAGCGACGGCGTATTGATGGGTTCGTTCATACACGATACCTTTTTGGAGAGAAATCCGCAAACGAAAGAAGAGATAAGGGAAGCCGTTGTCTATGCCGGTAAAAGGCGCGTAAGGCCGGCAGCCATGACCACCGCCGTTACGCTTATCGCCCTGCTGCCCATCCTGACCTCTGTGGGAAAAGGTTCCGATATTATGGTTCCGATTGCGATCCCTACTTTCGGCGGAATGCTTATACAATCCATGACGATATTCGTTGTCCCCGTGCTTCAGTGCTGGTGGCGCGAATCGGTTATCAGAAAGCAGAATAAAACAAAATTAAAAAGTTAAGATACAATGTCAACAATAAGAACGAACGTTTTCGTAAAACGGACGCAGAACAAATCTATTTGTTTTGCCGGGTACAGGAAACGACTAATTTTAATTACGATGCTGTTATTCCCGGTAATGACAAACGGCGTTTTCGCACAAAGCGATTCGCTGGGCCGTTACCTTGAAACGGCAGCCCGGAACAATCCGGGTGTGAAAGCCGATTTCCTGGCTTATCAGGCGTCGTTGCAGAAAATACCGCAGGCAGGAGCAATTCCCGACCCGCAATTGGATATGGGCTTCTTCCTTCCGTCGATGGACGTCATCGACGGACGCAGGATAGCGGATTTCACATTGATGCAGATGTTCCCCTGGTTCGGGAGCCGCAAGGCGGCGCAAACCGAAGCCGGCCACATGGCCAACATGGCCTTCGAGAAATTCCGCGAAAGCAGGGACAATCTCTACCTGCAAGTCTATACGCAGTGGTTTCTCCTTTGCAGTTTGCGGCAACAACTGATCAACAGCCGCGAGAACAAAGACTACCTTACGCAGTTGGAAACATTGGCCCTGCGCAGGTTTTCCGCTTCTCAGGGAGGAAACCCCGCCTCCGGCGGCCGTTCACAGGCGTCTCCGGCGGCCGCGGGGAGTATGGGTGCGGCGGGAAATATGGGAAACGCGGGGGCAATGGGTTCCTCTATGGGAGAAACCGCTACCCGTTCTTCGACTACGGGTGGCACAACGTCTTCCATGAGTTCCGGCGCAGTCATGCAAAACATGAGCGCCTCCCCCGGTATGTCTGAGGCGTTACGCATTCAGTTGGAAATAATCGAGTTGGAAAATAACATCGAGAGCATCCTTTCGGCAATCAAAGCCGAAACGGCAAAATTCAACGCATTGCTGAACCGCCCTGCCGACAGCAGCATCCAACTGCCCGATTCCATTGAACAGATCCCTTTTTTGTTGAATGTGGCGGAAACAATGGAAAAAATAACCGGACGGAATCCGATGCTCGGCATGATAAACGAAGAGGAAGCGGCCTACAAGGCAAAAGCGGAGATGAACAAAAAAATGAGTTATCCGATGTTGGGTATCGGCCTTCAATATTCGGTGACCGGCAAGCGCATGGATATGAATCCCACAGGTATTCCCGTCACGGAAATGAATGGCATAGACATGATTATGCCGATGGTTTCCGTCAGTATTCCTATCTACCGCAACAAATACAAGGCGCAACAAAAGGAAAGCGACTATTTGCGGCAGGCAAGCCGCGAAGCATATTCGGACGCACGCAATGAACTGGAAGCGGAACTCTACCGGAACAAACATCAATTGGACGACGCTGCTCGGAAAATAACGCTGTACGAAAAACAAACCCAACTGGCGCTGACAACCTACAATCTGGTAGTGCAGGAATTTGTTTCGGGGAAGAGCGAATTGACCGACGTTATACAAGTTCAGCGGCAACTATCGGACTACCGGTTAAAAAAGGCGGAAGCCGTTGCCGATTACAATACGATGGTAACCGCTATACAAAAACTGATTTCATTTAACGATAACGAATACAACACAATAAAATAAGAATATTATGAACGCCTACATAAAAAAAACGGTTAATAACCGCTATGTCCGCTACGGGCTGGCGCTGGCGGCAGGATTACTTCTCGGATGGTTGTTGTTCAAAGGCTCGTCGTCGAAAGAAGAGGCCGGCCGGCACGTGCACGAACAGAGTACGGAACAAGTATGGACCTGTTCCATGCACCCGCAGATACGGATGGATAAGCCTGGTAAATGCCCCATTTGCGCTATGGATCTGATCCCCCTGAAAACATCGGGCGGCGGCGATGAAGCTATTGACCCGAACGCCATTCAACTGTCGAAAGAAGCGGTTGCTTTGGCCAATATCCAAACGACAAAAGTCAGCCGGAAGAATCCGGTTAAAAGCGTACGGCTATATGGCGCCATACAGGTAGACGAACGTTTGTCGCAATCGCAAACGTCGCATGTAAACGGGCGTATTGAAGAGCTACTCGTCAATTTTACGGGTGAAAGCGTAAGGCAGGGACAAACCATCGCTACCGTGTATTCGCCGGAGTTGCTGAACGCTCAACAGGAATTATTAGAAGCCGTCAAGCTGCAATCGGCACAACCCTTGTTGCTTCAGGCTGCAAGAGAAAAATTACGCTTGTGGAAACTGAGCGATGAGCAGATAGCTGCCATCGAACAAGCAGGCGTTGCCAATCCGCTTGTGGAAATAAAAGCCAATACCAACGGCGTTATTATTGAAAAAATCGTGAATCAGGGAGATTACGTAAGCCAGGGAAGCGTTTTGTTTAACGTTGCCAATCTTTCTCAAGTGTGGGCGGTATTCGACGCCTATGAACCGGATCTCCCCTTTTTAAAGACAGGCGACAGGCTGGAATACACCCTTCAGTCGCTTCCCGGGAAAACATTCTCAGGGAAGATCTCTTTTATTAACCCGATACTCGATCCGGCAACACGTACAGCCAAGATCAGGGTAGAGACAGCCAATCCGCGTATGGAACTGATGCCCGGAATGTTTGCGAACGCAACAACAAACGCTCCGCTTAATCAATATAAAAACGAGATTGTTATTCCCAAGTCTTCCGTTTTATGGACAGGAAAACGTTCCGTCGTTTATGTAAAGCAGCCGGACACGGAAAATCCGGCGTTTCTGCTTCGGGAAGTCGAATTAGGGCCTTCTTTGGGCGACTCGTATGTTGTGCTGTCGGGAATAAACGACGGGGATGAGATCGTCTCTAACGGCGCATTCGTCATCGACGCAAGCGCGCAACTCGAAGGCAAACGCAGTATGATGAACGATGAAGGGAGGCCATGAACATGCGACGACGGCGGTGCAAGACCTATAACGCCCTGTCCGCATGTTATAAATACAGGGAATAAACGATCCTGTGAATAAAAAAATAGTTATATTTGCCCTCTCTCTGTAATAAATTATAATTATAAACGCTAATTTAAAAAAAGAAGTAAAATGAAGAAGTATCTATTATCAACAATGATCGCTGCAACCGTATTGTTGTTCGCAGCATGTAATTCGGGCGGCTCCAAAAGCAACGCCGGAACAGCACAGACAGAAACAAAGGCTTCTGCCGGAACGGAACATCATGATGAGCATGCCGTACTCGAAGTACAGGGACTTTGTGAAATGTGTAAAGGAAAAATAGAAGCCGCGGCCAAAAGTGTTGAAGGCGTATCGGTTGCTGTATGGGATTTGGATAAAAAAGAGATCCATCTGCATTTCAATCCGCAGCAGACGAATATCGACGCCATCAGTAAAGCCATTGCCGGAGTGGGATACGATACCGGCAGGGACAAAGCAGAGCAGGCTACCTATGATGCATTACCGGCTTGTTGCAAATACAGGGGTTAATATATCATCATTCATTCCTAATATAAGTTCCAGATAACATAAAAACTAAAAACAAATGAAACGAATTTATCTATTACCTGCGCTTCTCATCTTCGGCGTGGCATTATATGGGAAACCGGTACTGCCCGAAATCCTGAGCGACGGGATGGTGCTGCAACAGAACAGCAAAGTGAATATATGGGGAAAAGCGGAACGGGGCAAAACGGTGGAAGTAAAGCCCTGCTGGAGCGAAACGGCGGTGCGCGCCACAGCGGATGATAAGGGAAACTGGCTTGCCGTGATCGAGACCCCTGAAGCAAGTTTCACTCCCCGCACCATTACGGTTTCCGATGGCGAGGAGGTGACGCTTAAGGATATACTGATCGGCGAGGTATGGCTTGCGTCGGGACAAAGCAATATGGAGATGCCCCTCCAAGGCTTCCGTAATAATCCCATCATGAGTGCAAACGAAACCATTGCATTCTCCGGGCAATATCCTGCGATCCGGTTTGTCACAATCTCCAAAACACAATCTTTTGAACCGCAGGAAAGTGTGGAAGGACGTTGGCAGGTATGCAATCCGGCCAACTCTCCGGGATTCAGCGCAACGGCATTTTTCTTTGCCGAAACGCTGCACAAGGCGATGAACGTGCCCGTGGGTATTGTCGTTTCCGCCTGGGGAGGCTCTAAAGTAGAAGCGTGGACAGACAGGGAGACACTGAAGAGTTATCCTGACGTCGATTTAAGCGAAGACGCCGTCAATAAACTAAGCCCGGCGGGCCGTCCCCTGTTGATGTACAATGCCATGATTCACCCAATCGCCAAGTATGTTGTCAAAGGTTTTATCTGGTATCAGGGTGAATCGAATGTCGGCGCACACCAGGTCTATCCTGAACGCCTTCTCAATATGGTAACCCTCTGGCGCAGGCAATGGAATAATCCCGAACTTCCTTTCTATTATGTGGAAATCGCCCCTTATGAGTATGGCAATGGCGATGACGACCGGGCTGCCTACTTGCGCGAAGCGCAGTTCAAGGCGCAGAAACTGATTCCCCACAGCGGGATGATCTCGACAAACGACCTGGTAGAACCTTATGAGTTGCGTAATATCCATCCCCGCAACAAAACCGATGTGGGAAAACGGCTCGCATTCATGGCGCTCAACAAAACCTACGGATATGGCCGCGTAACCGCGCACGGGCCGGAATACAGTTCGATGGAGATCCGCGACGGAAAGGCAATCGTTTCCTTTGATCATGCACAAGAGGGATTCAGCCGGACTGACGGTATCGAAGGGTTCGAGATCGCCGCGGAAGACGGGAAGTTCCTTCCCGCCCAGGCAGTAGTACGCGACGGCAAAGCGGAAGTGTTCCGCGAAGGGGTTGACCAACCGGTAGCCGTCCGTTATTGCTTCAGGAATTTTCAGACAGGAAACCTTGCCGGCACGCGCGAACTACCGGTAGTACCTTTCAGAACAGATTCGTTTGAAAAATAATACGAAAGAATATACCCGTTTGAACGGAATAATTCTCAAGAAATCCCAACTATTCGTCTGAGAAACGAGCATGAGAATCGTTCTCACACAAGAAACGCTTTTAATGTGCCGATGTGCTAATGTGAATAATGAAATTGAATGATTCAATTAGCACACCGGCATTACTTGCTCTTACTTGTAGGGATCAATAAATCCAAATAGTTGGGATTTTTTATGTACAGATCAATTGGGATATCCGACCGTTTGCGTCAATAAGACCTCCTGATTGGAGCCCAGATTGAGCAGCTCGCTCAATTTGTCCTTATCGAACATGCCGCGGACAACGGCGCCCAGACCTTCGGATGCACAGTACAAATAGACGTTTTGCGCCACAAATCCGCAATTAGTGTAGGCGTATTGCCTGTTCGAGACCTTACTCAGGTCGGAAACAAAAATCAGATTGAGCGCCGCTTTCGCGACAAAATCCTGCATACCGGCCTGGGCGCGGTAGTCGCCCTTTTTCACCTCTTTCAGGAGATGGTTACGGGCGTCATAAAAATAGACGCCATTCTTCGTTGTTACATACAATTCCAGTTCCTGGCGGTCGTTTGCCGTCGGCGCCGTACGTTTGTCGGCACGATTGAACCCGTTGGCCGCCCATAACAGATCAGACAACTGTTGAAGGGTCAATTCCTTGTCCTGATAAGAGCGGATGGATTTCCGTTCGTTCAACGCCTGCATCAAGGGTTTTCCACCTCTCCTGTCGGGTGCGGGCAGACTGATATTCTGAGCCGATACTGAACAGCCCATGATAAATAGAGATACTAACGTGATAATTCGATTCATAATAAATAATTTATAAAATTTGGACACCGCAAATCTACATAAAAATTTTCAGCAAACCAAGTGTGAGTCAACCGTAAAAATAGTAAATCTTTTTCAGGATAATACAGTCAGCGAATGTCCGCGTCAGGATGACGAGAATTAACACACAAAGCGCCTGCTCCGAGAATGCCGGTATTGTGCAAATCGGACGTCAGAATCCGAATCTTATCCACCGATTTCGGATAGGGAAAATCTTTCAGATTCTCATACATAGACTCCCTGAAAAGGTCAAACGATTGAGAAATGGATCCTCCGAAAATAATAGCCTGCGGGTCAAGGATCAGTAATATTATTTTTACTAACACGGATATATGTTTCCCATATTGGGTATATATTTCGATTGATTCCTTATCTCCTTCTCGTACTTTCAATGCAATTTCGTATGCCGACCGGCCTGCGGTACGGGTAAAAAAACGACTTCCGCAATAATCTTCAAGGATCGAATCAAGATAGGGTATTTCCCCAAACTCCCCCGAACCGCAGTTGGTATCGAGCAACAGGCGGTGGTTCTGAATAATACCTCCTCCTACACCCGTTCCCAACGTGACGCCGACGAAATTTTCAAAATCTTTGCCTTTACCGTAAATCTTCTCTCCATAAGCAAAACAGTTGGCGTCATTATCAATGCGAACCGGCAGTTCTAATTCCGCTTCAAGCAATGATTTCAGATGGACTTCATCCCAACCTCTGATGTTCTGCACATTATAGACAATGCCTTTTTCCCTGTCCACTACGCTTGGAACACCGATTCCGATCGCCTTCGTATTATTTGTCTTTAACCGGCGGATTATCCCTTTCAGAATATCCAGCGTCTTGTTTCCGCCTTCCAAGGCATTGGTTTCCGCAGACAACTGTTCAACGATAATATCTCCTTCGATCCTGCCTCCTACAATGGAAGTACCTCCTATATCAACTCCAATAATATTTTCCATATACTTATCTGTTTCAATTTTACACACAAAACAATCTTATCTGTTTCTTTCCTGAAAAAATATCAACCTAAGAACGAGATCAGCACGCCTGCCGCTACGGCCGACCCGATCACGCCGGATACGTTGCTGGCCATACAGTACTGCAAGATGTGGTTCGATTTATCGTATTTCAGCGCCATATCATTGGCCACGCGGGAAGCCATAGGCACGGCGCTCAGGCCCGTAGCCCCCACAAGGGGATTGATCTTTTTCTTTGAGAATATATTGACGATCTTCACTGCTAAGATCCCGCCGGCCACCGAAACGGCAAAGGCGAGGAAACCGCCCACGATAATGCCCAGCGTCTGCGGATTGAGAAACACCTTGGCCGTCATGGTAGCGCCTACGGTCAGCCCCAGAAAAATGGTAGCCGTATTCATGATAGGGCCGGAAGCGGCCTCGGCAAGGCGGCTGGTATTGGCGCCGATCTCCTTCACTAAGTTACCGAACAACAACATACCGAGCAATGGGGCGGAAGAGGGAACGAAAACCGCCACGACCAATCCCAGTATAATGGGGAAAATGATCTTCACTGTTTTCAGGTGTTTAATATCGTGCTTGGGCGGATATTGCTTGTCCATCTTCTTCATGTGGATCTTAAACTCTTTTTCGGTCATCAGCAACTTAGCCACCGCGGGAATGATCACCGGTACCAGCGCCATATAGGAGTAGGCGGCGATGGCGATGGGGCCCAGCAGATGGGGCGCCAGCTTGATGGTGGTGTAGATGGCAGTCGGCCCGTCAGCGCCCCCGATAATTCCCAGGGAAGCCGCTTCCGGCAACGTAAAACCCATGACAACGGCGGCGAGTAAAACCGAGAAGATACCGATCTGCGCCGCTCCGCCGAACAGAGAGAGCTTCAGGTTGCGCAGCATCGGGCCAAAATCGGTAAGCGCCCCTACGCCCATAAAGATGATGGGCGGCAGGAGGCCGGTCTTGATCAATGCGTAATAGAGGAGGTTCATAATACCATGCTTGCCGGCAATATCGAGCAGGTTCATATAGCTGCCATCGGCATTATGCACTAAGGCATTATCCACTATGCCGAGTCCTGCGCCGGGCAGGTTGGCCAGCAGCACGCCAAACCCGATGGGTACAAGCAGAAGCGGTTCATATTGTTTAAAGATACCGAGATACAATAGTACAAATGCGATCACCCACATCAGCACGGAGTCCCATCCTATGATACCGAACCCGGTCATTTCGGTCAGACTGGCGAATATTTCACTCATTCCTTATGCCATTTTAATGAGTACATCATCTTCGTCCACCGCATCGCCGTTAGCAAAACGGATCTCCGTCACTCTCCCGTTCTCTTCGGCGGATACGGCATTATAGGTCTTCATCGACTCAATGTAACCGATAATATCACCCTCTTTTACCGTATCGCCTATTTTCAGCGCGGTTTCCGAAGAATCTTTAGTGAGGAAAAATTTTCCTTCTAACGGCGAAACCACCTCTTTTGCCTGCCCGTTGGAAGACGGCGCTGCGCCATTTACAGCAATTTGTTGCTTTACCGGAGCAACTGCCTGCAAAGGTTGCGGCAAAAATGCTCCATTCCCTGATCCGGGATAGGAAATATTCACTACATACTCCTCATTATCAATTCCGATTACCAGCGTCCTGGGTTGGAATCCGTTACCGTCGCCAACTTCCGCTTTTGCAGGTGCAGGAGCTATCGGCGCTTCTTTTTCCGCTTTCCGCTTGGCAATATCTGCTTCAAAAGACTTTTTAGCGTCGCCCGACTTATATGCCCTGTATTGTTCGGGATGCATCGCCAACTCGAACAACTCTTCATCGTCCTGCCCCAAATCCCAATTATTTTTCTCCATCTCGGCGCGGAATTCGTGCAGTTGGTCGGGATAAAGCGCCTGGGGATCGCCGGTATAGAACTCACGTCCCTGCTGTTTTGCCATCTCCACGATTTCCGGAGCCGGTTCGCCGGGAAGTCTGCCTGACTTGCCAAGAATCATATCCCAGATATTATCGGCGATCATCGACCAGCGCTCTTTACCCTTTTCGAGTTGCAACACGTTCATCAACGCCAGGTTCTTGACATACTGGCTGAACGGCGTTACCAACGGCGGATAGCCCACCTTAGGCCATACGTAGGTCACCTCATCAAACAGCTTGATCAGCAGGTCGTCCTGCGTAAGTTCCGGCTGGTTGTTTTTCGTTTTCCACTTGTTGAGGGAGGAAAGATTACTCTCCAAATCGGCCATCAGGCTACCCATCATACCACCGGGCAATCCCGGAGCTATCAGCAACGAATTCATCAGCCGGTTCTTGGGGTTGATGTAATAGCCGAGAAAGTCGTCGATATATTTCTGCGTGAGTGAACGCACTTTCATATAGGCTTTCATATTGATTTCCGGCACCTTGAAGCCGGCGTCCTTGAGCATAGCCTGCACCGCCAGCAGGTCGGCATGACCTGTCCCCCATGAAAGCGGCTCCATACCCACATCAATATATTCCGCGCCGGCATAAGCGGCTTCGAGGATGGAAGCCATCTGGAAACCGGGGCCGGCATGGCCGTGGTACTGGACAGGTATATCGGGATGCCGTTGCTTTATATTTTTGATGATTTTTCCGATACTTGCCGGGCGTCCGATACCGGCCATATCTTTGATACAGATCTCATCGGCGCCCATCCCGAGCAGGGTATCGGCCAGTTCGGTATAGTACTCTACCGTGTGAACAGGCGACGCCGTAAGGCTGAGAGCCGCCTGGGAAATCATTCCCGCCTCTTTGGCATAACGGATGGAGCACTCTAAGTTACGGGGATCGTTTAGCCCGTCGAACGACCGCGCAATATCAGTACCCTGTTTCTTTTTCACCTGAAACATCAACTTGCGTACGTCGGCCGGCACCGGACTCATGCGTATACCGTTCAATCCCCGCTCCAGCATGTGCGTTTGTATGCCCGCGTCGTTGAAGGGTTGCGTCCATTCGCGCACCGCTTTGTTGGGATTCTCCCCAAAAAGCAGATTGATCTGCTCAAACCCGCCGCCGTTCGTTTCCACCCGCGCAAAACAACCCATATCCACGATTGCGGGAGCCACCTCCGTAAGTTGCTTCACAGTGGGGACATACTTCCCGGACGATTGCCACATATCTCTGTACAAAAGACTGAATTTAATCTCCTTTTCCATTTTATAAATATATTTTTTTGATTTATTTCTTTTCTATGGATTCCACACTGCCTTTCCCCTGTGTCGCCACATCAACGGCAGCTATAATGGCGGCAAGTTTTTGGGGATGCGCTTTCTTCCCCGCAGAACCGCCGTCTCCTGATTTACCTCCTGCCGGAACTGTCTCCGGAATAAAACGATTGGTGAGTCGGATCACCAAATTGCCGATCACCACAACCAGGCAAAGAATAATAAAAACGGTGACCATTCCCACCACCAAAAGGCCTAAAGCCGTATTCAGATTATCCATATATCTTTTTTCAAATATATTACCATTCGACACAAAAACTCTCCTGTTATTAGCTCTGTTCCCTCCTCTTTTCCGATCTAAACGGATTGTCGTCAGCACAAAATACCCCTGTCTTTTTGTTCAGAAAATGATAACCCAATAAAACCTGATTGAAAGGATTAGCCCGCATTTAACGCGAGAGTGTTATTTCAGGATTCAAAAATACAAAGAAATATTCTATTTATTGCATAAAAAACTACAATTTGATTAATTTAAGGATTATTTGGGCCGCCTTTGCTGAGATTTAATAATCGGCGCAGGGCAAACGCCACGGGACAAACCGCCAACAGGCAAAGCGGCGGTTACTTGAGGTAATCAAGAAAAAAGATGAAATAATTCAGTGAACCCTATTACTTTTTATTCTGCTTTTTTCAGCCAATCGTTCACTATACCGGAATCGTAACCCAGTTCTTTGGCTTTTTGGAAATCGGCGCGGGCAGCCACCTTATCGAATTGTCCGAGACGAACGCGCCCCCGGAGGATATAGAAATAAGGATTCTCCTTCTGCGATCCTTCGACAACCCGTAAATCGGCTGAGGCTCTAAATATCTGATCAGTATTCACGTAACATTCCGCGCGGTTCATATAGAAACCGGGATCAACCGTAGAGGAGGATTGTATCAGTCCGGTATAAACCTTTTCAGCGGCTTCCCAATTATCATCCAGCTTATAAAGCAGCGCCTTGCTCAACTTTGTGTACATATTGTCCGGGTCTATCGCATCTGAAGCCTTGAAATCGGCTTCCGCTTTGGGCCTGTCGTTCTTTTCAAGAAACAGCAACCCGCGACGGTAATAGGCCTCCACATCTTCCGGATAATTACGGATAAGGGCATTATAATCTTCCATCGCCTCATCAAACCGCTCCATATCACACAAAAGGGAAGCCCTGTTATGCAGCGTTACATCGGGTAACGGATTGTTTGCCACGGAAGCGGTAAAGGAAATATACGCGTCGTCATAGTGACCCAATTGCCGTTGCAAGATACCGAGATTAAGCAACAGGACGGGATTATTTTCATTGGCCGGTTCCAGCGCCATTGCTTTTTGCAAGGCTACGGCAGCGCTGTCTAACATATCTTTATCAATATAACCGGCCGACTTGTCAACCCATTCCTCATAACTTTGTCCCGCAAGAGGCACGACAATAACTGAGAACAGAAATATAAATAATGGTAAAAGTAACTTCATAAAAAACTCACAATAGAGATGAAAGCAACAAAATTAATCAAAAATATTTATCTTTGGACTTTCAATCACATAATTAAAATTAAGAATAATGGGTTTACATTCGGAAATTTTCATAGCTCAAACGGATTCTCTCAAATCAGCCGTTACAAGCGCACAAGCTCCTTCCGTCGCAGAATTGATCAAAACAGGACGGTTTGAAGATTTGCTCGATCAATTAGTTACCGGCAGCATCGATTTTCTGGGCAAACTTCTGATAGCTTTGCTCATCTTTTATGCGGGAAAATGGGTTATCCGGCGTGTTACCCGGTTTTTCAACAGGGTATTTGAAAAAAGAATAAACGATACCGCGTTGCGGAGTTTCCTGCTGAACGTACTCAATATTTTCTTCTTCATCATCCTTATTATACTTATCACCAATATAGTGGGAATCAAAACCGTTTCAATTGCCGCCCTTGTCGGTTCTATTGGTCTGGCGGTAGGACTGGCGGTAAAAGATAATCTGGCTAACTTTGCCGGCGGAGTAATGTTGCTTTTCAATAAACCGTTCAAGGGCGGCGACTATATCGAGGCGCAGAGTGTTGCGGGAACGGTGCAATCGGTAGGTATATTATATACTACACTTATCACTCCCGATAACAAGACGATACATATTCCAAACGGGCCTCTCTCAACCGGAAACATCGTCAATTTCAGCACCCAATCCACACGCCGCGTAGACGTGACGGTCAGCGTTGATTACGGATCGAATGTGGAACAGGTAAAACAATTACTCCTCGATATTGCGGGAAATCACCCGGATGTATTGAAAAATCCGCCTCCTTTCTCCCGTATGGCGAAAATGAACGACAGCTCAATTGATTTTGTGCTGAGGGTATGGACTTCATCGGATAATTACTGGTCGGTTACTTTCGATCTTAACGAGCAAATTTATGAAACGCTCAATGCACACGGGCTAAACATCCCATTCCCTCAGATGACGATACATTTGGCAAAAGATGAAACCTCATTGTGATACACCCTCTTTTTTATTTAAAATTCGGAATTGAAGTGGAAACGGATGTTCTTAAAATCCTGCTGCGCCATCATCAGGATATAGTTCGATTCGGCTAAGAAGACTTCCCTGCCCTCTTTGTCGTGCGCCATATATTGGTATTTCCGTTTCTTGAAATCTTGCAGTTGCGCTTCATCATCGCTTTCAATCCAGCAGGCTTTGTAGAGATTGATAGGCTCCCAGCGGCACTGCGCGCCATATTCATGCAGCAGCCGGTATTGTATCACTTCAAACTGAAGCTGTCCTACCGTCCCGATGATCTTCCGCCCGTTAAACTGATTGGTAAAAAGTTGCGCTACCCCTTCGTCCATCAACTGCTCAATCCCTTTTTGAAGCTGCTTCGACTTCATCGGATCGGCATTCTCAATATATTTGAACATTTCGGGAGAAAAACTCGGCAATCCTTTGAAGTGCAGTTCCTCTCCCGAAGTAAGCGTATCGCCGATTTTGAAGTTGCCGTTATCGGGTAACCCCACTATATCGCCGGCATACGCCTCGTCCATGATCTCTTTCCTCTGGGCCATGAAAGCGGTGGGCGATGAGAATTTCATCATCCGGTTAAAACGGACATGCTTGTAGTTCACGTTTCGCTCGAATTTCCCGGAACAGACCTTTACAAAAGCGATACAGGAACGATGATTCGGATCCATATTGGCATGGATCTTGAAAACGAACCCGGAGAAATTCTCCTCATACGGATCTACTACACGCTCCTCCGTATGCACTTCGCGGGGCGACGGCGCAATATCCACAAAGCAGTCCAGCAGCTCCTTCACCCCAAAATTATTCAGCGCGGAGCCGAAGAAAACAGGCGCCAGTTTTCCGGCAAGGTACCCGTCACGATCAAATGCCGGATAGATTTCCGTGATCAGTTCCACATCGTCGCGCAGTTTTTTCGATAACAGGTCGCCGATATGATTCTCCAGTTCCGGCGACCGAATATCGAACCTCAACGATTCCGTCACCATCTGCTTGCTGGGCTTGTAGAGATCGAGGCTGTTCCTGTACAGGTTATATACTCCCCTGAACCGTTCTCCTATATCTATCGGCCAGCTCAACGGACGAACGCTTACTTTCAGTTCTTCTTCCAACTCGTCGAGTATCTCGAACGGATCTCTTCCCTCACGGTCGAGTTTATTCACAAAGATCATCACCGGCGTATGCCGCATACGGCAAACTTCCATCAGTTTACGTGTTTGGGATTCCACCCCTTTCGCCGCATCCACCACTACAATCACGCTGTCCACCGCCGTAAGCGTACGGTAAGTATCTTCTGCGAAATCCTGGTGGCCGGGCGTATCTAAAATATTGATCTTATGGCGGTCATATTCAAACCCCATGACCGATGTGGCCACCGAAATACCGCGTTGCTTCTCGATCTCCATCCAGTCCGACGTGGCTGTTTTTTTGATCTTGTTCGATTTTACTGCGCCCGCCACATGAATAGCGCCTCCAAAGAGCAGTAATTTTTCCGTAAGTGTGGTTTTTCCCGCGTCGGGGTGACTGATTACGGCGAATGTACGCCGGCGTTGTATCTCTTCTTTCAGTGTCATCTTTTTCTCTCTTAGCTAAACTTGTCTATTTATTTCCATCCGTTCCCCGATGCATCTTCCCAAAGCCTCTTTCCAATCAGGGATCTCTACATGGAATGCAGCGCATATTTTCGACAGATCCATTACGCTATATGCCGGGCGAGGGGCAGGCGCACCGTATTCATGCGTCTTCACGGGAAGCAGTTCGCACCGGTCGATACAGGCCAACCTTTTGATCTCTTCGGCAAAGCCAAACCAGGTAGTCTCTCCTTTGTTCGAGAAATGATAAATCCCTGTTTTCCATTCTACATCTTCCGAAAATTGAAGGATATGGACGATCATCTCCGCCAGATCTGCCGCATAAGTAGGCCTGCCCCGCTGATCATCCACGAGAGTCAATCTATCCCGTTCGTTCATCAGCCTGATCATCGTCTTCACAAAATTATTGCCGTATTCCGAATACAACCACGAAGTGCGGATGATTATCCATTCACCGCCCACGGACTGCAAGGCTTCTTCTCCTTTCAGCTTCGACTGGCCGTAAACCGAGAGCGGATGCGGCGCCATGTTTTCGGTATAAGGTATTTCCGAGCGGCCGTCAAACACAAAGTCGGTCGATATATGGATTACCTTTGCTCCCTCCTGTTTTGCTGCTGTCGCTATATTCCGCACCGCTTTTTCGTTGATTTCATAGGCTGCCGTTTCCGCTTCCGTTTCCGCTTTGTCCACAGCAGTATAGGCGGCGCAATTGATGATGTAGCGTACCCCGTAATCCCTCACAAAACCGGCAACCTGTTCACTGTCCGTCACATCCAGATCGTTCACATCGGTGAAGAGAAACCGGAAAGGCAGGTTCAAACGATCCGTCAATCTTTTTAATTCGTTCCCCAACTGGCCGTTTGCACCGGTCACTAATACATTTTTCTGCACCAGTCCGTAAAAAAACTGCGCTTGCCGGGTTTCTTTTTCCACCCCTCCTAAAAGTTTGACTATCCCTGTAACTATGGCCATTGTTTTTTATTCGTTTTCGTTGTTAATTAGTATGACGAACTATCATTCGTACATCATCAATTGCATCTTTTCCTATTAAAACCGGTAATTTTGCACAAAATTACAACTTATGCCCAAGTTTCACACTATCAAGGTACGATATTTTCCCCGGAAAAATTTCTGCCGAAATGAAAATAATTTCATTCCGATGATACGTTTTATCCTCTACTTTCGTCGTCATTTATGAGTATGGACATTGTTGAATACAAAAAGATAGTCGTTGCGTTGCGCCCATCGTTACTTACAATCGCCCGCCGCATTACCGGGAACGCCGAAGATGCGGAGGATGTAGTACAGGACGTATGCCTGAAGATATGGCATTTCCGTGACCGGTTCGATCAATATGAAAATATGGAAGCATACAGCACAAGTATGGTAAAGAATTTGAGTATCGACAAAATCCGCTGCCGGAAGCCATTCTCCGATGAACGGGAATTACTCGGCAAAGAAACGGCGGAACAACTGCCCGATTCGCTGCTTGAAGAAAAAGAGGAACGCGACGCTATCCGCCATATCATTGAGATGTTACCGCCATTACAACAACGTATTTTACAAATGAAAGATATCGAAGGGTATGAGACCGGGGAAATCACTGAAATTACGGGTATAACAGCCGAAGCAGTACGCAATAATCTCTCACGGGCGCGTAAACGAATGCGCGAATTGTATTTAATGTATTACCAAACTAAACAAACAACAAGATGACGCCGGATATTCGCAGCCTATTGGACAAATATTTCGAGGGAAACAGCTCTGCCGGAGAAGAGAAGACGTTGCGTAGCTATTTTGCGCAGGACGATCAGCCTAAAGACCTGCAAGTATATACTTCTATATTTCGCTTTCTCGAAGACGAATCGACAGCATTGGCTGTATTGAATGAGATACAACGTGAAAGCGCCGTTTCCGTCCGCCGCAAACCTTTACTACTGAGAAAATGGCGAACAATCGCCGCCGTGGCCGCCGTTCTCCCGGTTGCCGTCCTGTTACTGGTACGGCCCGATAAACAATCACCGTCTCTGAACGAAAGCTATGCCTGGGTGGACGGACAACGGATTACCAATCCCGCTACAGTGCGCGAGTACGCCAAATTGTCTTTCGGAAAAGTGCAGCCCGAAAGCGATATAATAGAAGATCAGCTCCGTTTTATGCTGGAATAATAATCCATATAACACATTTGAGAATAAACGGATTTTAATTATATGAACATCAACACGATATTATAATGAATATAAAAAAGACATTTCCTCGCCTGCTTACCCTTTTCCTATTGCTGGTAACCTTTGGAGTGACGGCACAAGCACAGGAAAATCTAAAGATCAATCGTATTTTCGAAAAATACGGCAAACAAAAGGGAGCCACAATGGTAGTCCTCTCCGGAAAGGCGCTCCACAACTACCGGTTGGACAAATACCGCAGCATCACCATACAATACGACAGAGCCATTCTCGACGATATACAACAATGCTTAGAAACAGATAAGAAACAAGCGTACCGGATAAAAGAAGTTATCAGCAACGGTATCATTTCGTCGGGCTATTATCAGTTACCCGAACAGGAAAATCATAAGAACCGGTATATCTTGTTCAAAATCGGGAACGACGGCGCCGCTACGCTTATCTATATGGAAGGCGGGCAGGACTCGGAAGAACTGATCAACCGGCTATTTATTAAAAAGGAGTAAATGAGAAGTTAAACATGGAATTGAAATAAAATCATTAAACAAAAGAAAACAATGAAGAAAATCGGATCTATCATCGCTTTTTTACTGACTGCTCTCTATATGGCAGCTTCGCCGTTCATCCCGGCCGATACCACCTTTTATTACAATAACCGTAAAGTGGTTATCTCAGAGAACGACAATGAGATGAATATCTCGGTATATCATCAAAACGAACAGGGTGATACCATACAAAGTCAAAAGGTTTACGAAGGTATCTTCGGCGAAGGAAGAAACATTGAACGGATTTATGAAAACAACTTTGAGATCTCCGTTCCCGATATTTTCAAACCGAAAAGTAAGCGCCGCGTAAGCCGTTCGCACTGGTCAGGGTTCGGCGTAGGTTTCGCCAATCTGCCCGAAAATCTTGATTTCGACGGCGAACTGGCTTCCATCGTCAACCTCAATCGTTCATTACAATATAATCTGAATCTTACCGAAGGTTCTTGGCGTATGGGAAACAGTAACTTCACCGGAATTGTAGGCATGGGTATTCAGTTTAATTCCATTCACTGGCAAAACAACAAAGCCATCGAAACGGTGGATTATAAATCAGTTGCCACCACCGCCCAACCCGGTAATGAATACAGAAGATCCCGCCTGCACTACACCTATCTCACATTCCCCTTTCTCTTTGAGACTAACTGGGATTTAGGGCGCAGTTCACATTTCTTCGTGAATGCAGGCGTTGTTGCCAAAGTGAAGACAGCTTCCTCCTCTAAAGTGTGGCGGAATGATGAAAATGGAAATAAACAGAAGATAAAACTTCCCGGAGAGTTGAATATCCGTCCCGTTACGCTGGATTTACTGATACAGGGAGGCATAAATGATTTTGGGTTCTTTGCTTCTTACTCGCCGTTCGGCCTCTTCAGGGATAACAAAGGGCCAAAAGCCAACCAGGCAACCATTGGACTGCAATTTTATTTCTGAGGAAGAACAAACTCTTTTTGTAACGGCGCAAAGTTTCTCCGTAAACAGGCCGGGATCGTATCTAAAAACAGATATGACCCCGGTTTTCAATTAATTGGGTAAATGCAAAACCGATCCGTTTCAATGAGCGTTTATTGAAATCTACCGTAATCCGGCATAGAATACGGCAAAAAGAGTAATTTTGCATAAACATTAAAATGTATGATCAAGTTTCATATCATTGAATCGGGATATTTCTTTGGCGACGGCGGGGTCATGTTCGGCCCTGTACCAAAAAAATATTGGTCGGCAAAATACAAGGCCAATGAAAAAAACATGTGTGTGATGGCGCTCCGCTGCCTCTTTATCGAGACCGACAAAAGACGTATCCTTGTGGATGCGGGGTTGGGCGACAAACACAATGCCCGGCTAAAATTCTATCAACCTTTCGATCAAAAAGATATTGCCGGGGAGATCCGGAAAATAGGGTATGCGCCGGAGGAAGTAACCGACGTAATTATTTCTCACCTCCATTTCGATCACTGCGGCGGCTGCACGGTATTCAACAACAATAACGAAGCGGTTCCCGCCTACCCCAATGCTACTTATCATTTGAGCCTCGCACAGTGGAAGAATTACCGCAATCCGTCACTCTTTGAAAAAGGCTCCTTTTTCCCCGATAACATTGAACCGGTATATGATGCGGGACAGTTGCAATTCGTACCGGAAGACAGGCAGTTTGACGAACATATCCGGTTGGAACTGTACGACGGACATACTCCGGGACAGATCGTAGTACTTTTCGATACGGGAGAGGGCAATTACGCCTTTCCCGGCGATGTGGCGCCTACGTCACTCAACCTGTCGCTAAGTTGGCTTTCCGGTTACGATAACAGCGTTGCCGTCGCCATGGAAGAGAAGAAACGTTTCCTGGACAAGGCAAAGAAAGACAAACGAACACTCATTTTTTACCACGACGCCTATACCGTTTCCGCCGGATTATAAATAGCCGAACACAGGGACAACACGGGCGGTGCATCTCCCTTTCACTCAAGAAAGGGAAATGCGCCGCGCCACGCGGCCTACGGGTTTTGAACCGGAACCTTTTTTGTGATAATTATCACACCATTCTTTCCCTCATCTCCGTAAATTTCCGTTGCACTCTTGTCTTTCAGCACCGATATTGACTCAATATCATGAGTATCTATCAAATTCAGGTCAAAATCTTTCGACATCTTTTCTCCGTCTAATATAATCAAAGGGCGATTTTCATTCGAGAAACCCAAATTTTGAATGATTTTTGTTTCTATTACCAGGCCTTTTACATCATCACGAAGAGAATCCGTTAATCCCGCGCCAACAATAGTTATAGCATTTTTGGGGCTGTTTTTCGTAGTTATCAGCACTACTCCGTCCTTACCCTTATCTCCATAAATATCCACAGAGGATTTGTCTTTTAAAATAGAGATAGATTCGATATTGTCCGGATTAAGTTCTTGCAACTCCTCTTCGGAAATAATCGTTACGTCTACAATAATGAGCGGCCGTTTATCTCCGGTTGTACGGAGCGTCACTTTTTTCACATCGCCCTGAAGCGAATCAACAGGGCGGACGATAATCACCCCCTGCTTGTCCTGCGCCAATCCCGGTACCGCCACTTTCAACGAATCATCGCTAACGTAGTCCATCATTTGTCCCGAAACGGTAATTTTATTGCCGGCAGGCTCCGCCGGGAGATTCTCTTTCGCCGCTACTTTCGCGTTCATCTTCGGCAGCGACAGCGCTACCATTGCCAGGAACAATACGGGAAACGCCATCGCATAGTTCCATTTCATTCGCCTGTTTGTCTTGTTTTTCTTCATCATAATAATTCGTTTGTGCAGGTCGCGCCGGCGGAAATTGTTTGCCAAAGCAAATTTATATTCGCCTACGCTTTTGCGGATTAATAATAGTTGGTATTGTTTGGAATCGATCCCCTGATTAAGTACCTGCTCGTCGGCCTGGTATTCATGGACAGACTGAATCTCCCGGCGCAACAGCCATGAGAAAGGATTGAACCAGAAGATACAGGTGAAAACATCGAAAAAGATCATATCGAACGAATGTCGTAAGCGGATGTGCGCCTTTTCATGACGGATCACCGCCTGATTATCAACCGACAATTCTTTACTCGAAAGGACAATATACCTCATCCAACTGAACGGTGAAATATTTTTATCGGTCACACACAAAACGGCATGATCATCCAATGTTTGTTTTTTTGATTTCCGGATAATAGCGACAATCCGGCCTAATCCTATCAGGTAACGGGTCATCGTGAAAAGGAATCCCACAGCGAACAAAACCGTCAGGATTTGCGCCCACGGAATTTCCGCCCGCGGCTGCATATCCATAGATTCCATAACCGGAAAAGATGAAAAATCCGCCAAAAACGTATCGGTAACCGGCTTCAGGTTTTTCTCAGGAATAAGGTTGAAACGAAAAAGCGGAAGCGCCGGTATCATCAGCAGCATACATATCAACGAAAAACGATTGACATTGTGAAACGTGTTATTGGAGAAAAAAAACTTGTATAAGCCGTAAAACAACGCCATTAAAACGGATGCACGAAGCAGCCAATAGAGAAAAAGTTCCATAGCGGTCATTTTTTGGTATCTGATTTTTCTACTTCGTCCAATAGTTTCCGAACTTCTTCCACGGAAATATCCTGCTCTTTTATAAGCGACGAAACTACACTCAGATAAGAATTATCGAAATATTTCTTCACTACGCTCCTTAACGTACCATTCCGGTATTCCTCTTCACTGATGATCGCGAAATAACGATAGGCGCCGCCGAATGCTTCATGCGACAGGAAACCCTTTTCTTCCAGCATACGCGCATAGGTCGATAACGTATTGAAATGTGGTTTCGGATCGGGGGACTTTTCAATCAGTTGCTTCACAAACAGCGCCCCTTCATCCCAAAAAAAGCGCATTACCTCTTCTTCTTTCACTGTTAATTCCTTCATATTCCGAATTGTTATACTTTTTTAGACTGTTCAAACCGGAACTGTCAACCTTTTACGTTTGCGATTCGTCCACACTCCCCGGCTGCTTGTTCTTCCTTCCGGCAAAAACAAAAATCAATCACGCTGCAAATATAACTAAAACTTTTCGTTATATAACGAAAAGTTTTAGTTAAATAAACTATGTTCATTAGTTAATCTTTATATGACCATACGGAACTCGCATTTAGTCATATTCTTAGGTGCAGTTATCATACTCCATGTGAGCACGGTTATCATGCCCGTTTCATGTGAGAACAATTCTCATGCTTGTTTCATTTCCCTTTCAGGCGCCCGTTCTTTTTGAGCGCCTGATCCAATATCCATTGAATCTGACCGTTCACGCTACGAAATTCGCCGGCCGCCCATTTCTCTATCGCATCCATAACGTCCGCATCCAGCCGTAATGCAAAATTCCTGGTTGTTTTCTCTTTTTTAGCCACCTTTCACTCGCTCCATCTTACTCAATCCTATCAATATTATCTCCCACTGATCAGTCCGGTTTGTTCCGATAATACCTTTCTTACTTTTCCGCCAAACCTGCCGGGGCGCCTTTACTGGTACAACGTTCCCGTATTCAGCACCGGCTGTGCCGATTCGTCGGCGCAAAGCACTACGAGCAGATTGCTCACCATAGCCGCCTTTTTGTCGCTGTCCAGTTCTACGATACTTTCATCTTCGATACGATCCAACGCCATTTTCACCATCGTCACCGCGCCTTCCACTATCTTTTCGCGGGCCGATATAATAGCTTCCGCCTGTTGACGGCGAAGCATTACGGCCGCAATTTCGGGTGCGTACGCCAGATAATTGATACGCGCCTCTATGATTTCTATTCCGGCCATTTCCAGGCGGCTGTTCAACTCTTTCAACAGGTCTTCGTTGATCTCCTCCCCACCCGACCGTAATGTCAGTTCGGTATCCATAGCTACATTGTTGTCATAAGCGTACAGTCCGGCAACCTGCCGCAAGGCAGCATCACTTTGCACGGCCACAAAATTCTCGAATGCGTTCATCTGTTTACTCACCGTGTAGGAAGCGGCAGCCAGAGCCAGATCCGTTCCCGGTTTCGACACAGCCATCGTCTGTGCATCGATCTCAAACATCGCTTTATAGGTATCTTTTAACTTCCAGACAAGGACTAATCCTATCAACACCGGATTTCCCACTTTGTCGTTCACTTTGATAGGATTCACATTCAGGTTCCTGGCGCGCATAGACAATTTTTTCTTTGTCATAAAAGGATTCACCCAAAAGAACCCGTTCTCTTTCAACACCCCTTTGTATTTCCCGAAAAAAATCATCACTACCGCCTCATTGGGTTCCAGTTTGGTAAATCCGAAAAACAGGATAATCCAAATGATCGTCGCCGCAATGCCTGTGATAATACCCCAATCATCCCGGGTAAAAAGCCACACAATACCCGCCGGCAAGATTAACGCAAAAAAAAGCATCAGGAAGCCGTTTGTTTTAAAACTTTTAAAATTGAATTCTTTTGTTTCCATAAACCGATAATTTAAAATGATATTACTTTGATATCGCAAAGGTATTCATTATTCTCTTATCATCAAAGCTTTTTCCTGTTTTCTGTGTTTTTTTAATATTGCGTGGAAACTTCCTCTAACGGAATCTTGACTTTACTCATTCAGCTTAACGCAAAGAGAGCATTATTTTTACACAAAAAGTTATAACTTTGTCCTCAATTAACCGGTATCCATCCAACGGATATCTATTATCGTTAAAATAATATTTAATCAAATGAGAAAAATTCTTTTTATTTCATTAGCAGTTATGACGTTATTTGCTTGCAACAATGCCAATTCCGGTAAGCAAGGCCGCGAACCCGGATCTATTTTTTACGCCGAATACGACACCCCGTTCGGTATGCCCCCTTTCAACCGGATATCTTTTGAAGATTACAAACCGGCCTTCCTGAAAGGGATGGAAGAAGAGGCTAAAGAGATTAAAGCCATCGCGGATAATCCCGAATCGCCCACGTTCGAAAACACCATTGTGGCAATGGAAAACAGCGGAAGGTTACTCGCCCGTGTCTCCCGCGTATTTTACGGCTTAAAAAGCGCCGAGACCAACGACTCCATTCAGGCGTTGGCCGTAGAACTCTCGCCGCTATTGTCGGAGCACAGTGATAATATTAATTTGAACGAAGAACTGTTCAACCGCATCAAAACGCTGCACGACGCCGCCGCCGGCATGAACCTTAATACCGAACAATACCGGGTGTTGGACAATTACTACAAAAATTTTGTGCGCTCCGGTATCCTTTTAGGCGAAACCGAAAAGGCGAGACTGCGTGAGATCAATAAAGAATTATCGTCCCTCACGCTCCTGTTTGGCGTCAATCTCCTGAACGAAACCAACGACTATCAACTGGTGATAGACAATGAGGATGACCTGGCCGGGCTCCCCGATGGCGTCGTCTCCGCAGCGGCGGAAGCCGCCAGGGCCGCCGGTAAAGAAGGAAAATGGGTATTCGGGCTGCAAAAGCCAAGCTGGTTGCCTTTCCTGCAATATTCGGAAAAACGAGGCCTGCGCGAAAAGCTCTACAAAGCTATGTACATGCGCGGTGACAATGACAATGAAAACGACAACAAGCAGATCATCAACGATATTGTGAACCTGCGCATCGAAAAAGCGCAGATGCTGGGCTACAAAACGCACGCCGATTTCATTCTCGAAGAAAGCATGGCCAAAACGCCGGAGAATGTGTATAAACTGCTCAACCAGGTATGGGAATATGCCCTTCCTCAAGCTAAAAAAGAAGCGGCAGAACTGCAAAAACTGATCACCGCCGAAGGAGGTAACTTTAAACCGGAATCGTGGGACTGGTGGTATTATACCGAAAAACTCCGCCGGCAGAAATATGCACTCAACGAAGAAGATACCAAACCCTACTTTAAAATGGAGAATGTCCGCGAAGGAGTGTTTGAGGTAGCCAACAGGTTATACGGATTAAGCTTCAGGAAGTTGGAAAACGTGCCGGTATATCATCCCGAAGTGGAAGCATACGAGGTGCTCGACGCCGACGGTTCTCACTTAGCGGTGTTCTACACCGACTATTTTCCGCGTGGAGGCAAGAACGCAGGCGCATGGATGAGCAGTTTCCGCGGACAGCAGGTAGTCGATGGAGAAAATATCCGTCCCCTTATTTATAATGTAGGTAACTTTACCCGCCCCACCGGAACAACGCCGTCGCTGCTCACCCTCGACGAAGTAGAAACCCTCTTTCACGAGTTCGGGCACGCCTTGCACGGTATGCTGTCGGATGTAACTTATGCCAGCGTTGCCGGCACAAGCGTTCCGCGCGATTTTGTGGAACTGCCGTCGCAGGTACTCGAACATTGGGCGTTCCATCCGGAAGTACTGAAACTTTACGCCAAACATTACCAAACCGGTGAAGTGATCCCCGATGAGTTGATAGCTAAAATTGATGCGGCCGCCAAGTTCAATATGGGATTTACGACCACCGAATTTGTCGCCGCAGCGCTGCTCGACATGGATTATCACACGCAAAGCAAGGCCGGAACATTCGATGTACGCGCATTTGAAAAGCAATCGATGAACAAGATCGGATTGATCAACGAAATTATTCCCCGTTACCGCAGTACCTATTTCTCACACATTTTCAGCGGAGGATATTCTGCCGGGTATTACGCATACCTCTGGGCAGAGGTGCTGGACGCCGACGCTTTTCAGGCATTTGTGGAAAATGGCGTTTTCGATAAGGCTACAGCCGCAAAGTTCCGGGATAACGTGCTCTCGAAAGGAAATTCCGACGATCCGATGGATCTCTACAAAAGATTCCGCGGAGCGGAACCCAACCCCATATATTTACTAAAAAACAGAGGGTTTATCGAATAATAAGCGTTATCCGCGCTCTTTGCGCCCCTTCCTTTATATCGCCGGATGATTTTCGATAAAAATTATCCGGTGATATTGTTCTTAAAAAGATAAAAAAGCGTATATTTGCACGCTCAAAATAAAAAGGTTTCAAACATGCCTTTATTTTCGCATGTATACGAAATTAGTAACCTGGAAAGAACATAAATAGTAAAACAAAAAGTAATATTGAAATGCAAAACAAAGGATTCATTCAAGTTTTCAGTATTATCCTGACGGCTATCTGTTTGTTTTATCTCTCTTTTACTGTTGTGGGGAGACAATACAACAAGAAAGCGGATCAATACGCCAATGGAGACTTAGCCCTGAAGAATCAGTATCTTGATTCCCTCTCTATCGAAAAAGTATATCTGAATTATACGCTTAAGCAGGTTCGCGCGAAGGAAATCGGACTGGGGCTCGACCTGAAAGGGGGGATGAACGTTATCCTCGAAATAGATGCGGCACAAGTACTCGCATCACGGGCCAATACCGACGACCCCCTATTCAATCAGGCATTGAGGGAAACCGTCGTTCAGAACCGGCGAGGTAGTTCATCTGACTTCATTACGCTATTCCAGCAGAACTATGAACGGATAGCCCCCGATGGAAAGCTGGCCAATATTTACAGTATCACCATGAGCGAGGTAAGTCCCGGAGCGACCAACGAACAGGTGACCGATATATTGCGCAAGGAACTGACCGATGTGGCCAATAACTCGCTCACCGTGTTGGCTACCCGCATCGACCGTTTTGGGGTAGTAGCGCCCAACATACAGAAGTTGGATCGTGCGGAACGCATCCTGATGGAACTTCCGGGAATCACCGAACCGGAACGCGTGCGTAACCTCTTGCAAGGAAGCGCCAACCTCGAATTTTGGAAAACATACAACGTGAACGAATTAGGCGTTTATTTCAACGAAACGAATGTCAGGTCGGGCGAGTATGCTATGGCGCAAAGATCGGTGGCGGAAGAAGCCCTATCGGGTGATTCCCTTGTCCTGAACGATTCGATCCCGTTACCTATAGTAGAGGAGGAAGGGGAAAAGATTGTTATCAACAGGAGTTTTATGGAGTATTTCAACGAACCCTACTTTGCCATGAGCGGGGCTACCGGGCCGATAGTGGGCTCCGTATCGAAACTCGATACTGCCGAAGTGAACTATCTCCTCCACAAATACAGAGACCTGTTCCCCGCCGATGTACGGTTTAGATGGGGATTCAAACCCATCGACCAACGTGAGACCTACTTCCAGTTGTTCGCCCTCAAAGGCGACGGAAGCAAGCGCGGCCCTGCGTTGGAAGGAGACGCGGTGGCCAGCGCCCGCGCCGACCAGGGACAAAAGGGATCGGCCTGGGAAGTAAGTATGACGATGAAGCCCAACGGCGCCAGCCGCTGGGCAACCATCACCGGCGCAGAGATCGGTAAATCAATTGCGATCGTACTCGACGGGTATGTCTATTCGGCCCCCACAGTCAACGGGCGCATCGACGGCGGACGCTCTTCCATCACCGGTAATTTCACGCCACAGGAAGCGCAAGACTTGGAGAATGTGCTTAAGTCAGGTAAGATGCAGGCCGGCGTCCGCATCGTGCAGGAAGACGTGGTAGGCCCCTCTCTGGGACAGGAAGCTATCCGCGACGGGTTTGTCTCCTTTATGATCGCATTGGTGGTGCTCTTTATCTTCACCTGCATGCTCTACGGTTTCATTCCCGGCATGGTGATCAACGGGGCGCTGCTCCTTAACTTTTTCTTCACGCTGGGAGCGCTTGCGGCATTCCAGGCCGTGCTCACCCTTCCCGGTATTGCCGGTATGATTCTCTCGCTCGCTATGGCGGTAGACGCCAACGTGCTTATCAATGAGCGTATCAAGGAAGAACTCGCGGCAGGTAAAACGCTGCGCCGGGCATTGGAAGACGGATACAAGAACGCTTTCTCGGCCATCTTCGACTCAAACCTCACAACCATCATCACCGGTATCATCCTCGCCGTCTTCGGCGTAGGCGCCATCAGGGGATTTGCCATTACGCTTATCATCGGTATCGCCGTTTCGTTCCTCACTGCCGTGTTCATCACCCGGTTGATTTACGAGAACCGGTTATCCAAAGACAAATGGATGAAACTCACTTTCAATACGGGATTCTCTAAAGCTATCTTTAGGGAATATAATTTCGATTTCATCCATAACAGCAAAAAGATACTCATCGCTATCGGGATTTTCGTGCTTGTCAGCATTATCTCGCTCTTTACGCTGAAATTGAACTCAGGTATCGATTTCACCGGCGGCCGGAACTACGTTGTACGGTTCGATCAACCGGTGCGCGTAAGCGATGTGGAAAACGCCCTTAACCCCTATTTCGGCGAATCGGTTCGCGCCATCACTATCGGTTCCAACAAGCAGGTACGTATCTCTACCAACTATATGATAGAAGAAGAAGGCGCCGGAGTGGAAGAACAATTGCGCAGCCTGCTGGGACAGGGATTGCAGGAATTTATGACGCCCGGAAAAACGATAGACGACCATATACAAAGCTCC
>JAISZV010000266.1 GCA_031284475.1 Proteiniphilum sp.
TTATCGCCTTTCGGTATTTGCTGATCCAAACAATATGATACTTTATATCGTAACGGGTATGGGAACCACTTTTGTAGGTCTGCATAATTTTTTTTACAAATGTAATAATTTTTCTCCGCCTAAAGGCGGGGGATTTCACCCATCCCAGAATTATAAATTAAAGGGTGGTCTCAAGCGATTTCCAGAGATTATCTTCCGGCACGGGTGCAGTGACCGTTACCTTTTCTTTGGAGACGGGATGGACAAACGAAACGGAGCGGGCATGCAGACTAATGCTGCCGTCGGGATTAGAGCGGGCTGCGCCATATTTGAGATCACCCTTGATGGGACACCCTATTTTGGCCAACTGAACCCGGATTTGGTGATGCCGCCCGGTCTCCAAATCGACTTCCAGTAAATAATAATTTTGCGACGCGGCAATCAACCGGTAATGCAGCGCGGCTTTTTTGGCGTACGGTTTTTCAGTGGCGTACGCATCGGATTTATTGGTCTTTTCGTTCTTTACCAAGTAGTGCGTCAACCGGTCTTCCTCTTTCGGAGGGCGATCCTTCACAATAGCCCAGTAGGTTTTATCCACTTTGCCGTCGCGGAACATATCGTTGAGCCGCGACAACGCCTTGCCGGTTTTTGCAAACAACACCGCCCCGCTCGTCGGTCGGTCGAGCCGGTGCGTTACGCCGCAGAAAACGTTGCCGGGCTTATTGTACTTCTCTTTCAGATACTCCTTCACCGTCTCCGACAACGGTTTGTCGCCCGTTTTGTCGCCCTGTACAATTTCTCCCGGCGCTTTGTTGACTATAATGATGTGATTATCTTCGTAAAGAACGGTCATCTGTTCAGGTATTCATGCCTCCACAAACATTGATCACCTGTCCGCTCACATACGAGGAAAGATCGGATGCAAGAAAAAGAGCCGTATTCGCTACATCTTCCGGCGTGCCTCCCCGGCGCAAGGGGATTTGTTTTGCCCACTCGTTACGCACTTCTTCCGACAACTGCCCGGTCATTTCGGTAATGATGAAACCCGGGGCGATGGCGTTGACTCGGATACCGCGCGCGCCCAATTCTTTCGCCATCGATTTCGCCAAACCTATCATTCCTGCTTTGGAAGCGGAATAGTTGGCCTGGCCGGCGTTTCCGGATACTCCTACCACGGAACTCATGTTTACGATGCTGCCTGATTTCTGGCGCATCATCACGGGCGTTGCCGCATGAATAAAATTGAACGCCGATTTCAGGTTCACGTTGATCACCGCATCCCATTGCTGCTCGCTCATCCGCATCATCAACCCGTCTTTGGTGATGCCGGCATTATTGATCAGAACGTCTATACGGCCAAACTCCTGCACAATCTGTTCCACCACCTTGTGCGTTTCTTCAAAATCGGCAGCGTTGGAGGCATAGCCCTTGCATTTCACGCCCAGAGAGGCGATTTCTTGTTCGGTATCAGCGCCGGCCCCTTCTATCACCAAATCAGTAAACGCGATATTTGCGCCTTCCGAAGCAAACTTCAATGCGATTGCTTTCCCTATACCGCGGGCAGCTCCGGTAATTAACGCCGTTTTTCCTTCTAATAATTTCATGTTTTTTATTAATTACAAAATATCAAACTCTTTTCATTTCATACGCTTCTTACAATCCCTCGCCTTTTCACCTTCCCGCTTTCTCACCCTTGCTATACATTCCTTTAAAAAGAATATCAGAGATAACATCACTGTCTTCTTTCTTATTATAGTCGAGTTTCAACGTGCCCCGTATCGTAGGCACTTCCAGGCCTTTAAAGGCATAATGCAATATTACCGCCGTCTGCTTCACATTTTGCAGCCCAAAAATCCCTTTATTGCATCCATCCTGAATGATATCTTCGAGAAAACGAATCTCTTTTTTATCGAACTCTTTACGGACATTTTCCACCTGCCATATATCCCTGAAAAAATCGGCCCGCAAAGTGCCGTTGCGCGTAACAACTTCTTTAACGGCGCTTAAGCGGGTAAAGGCGAGCAGGATCAGTTTCTCGTCGGCCGGAATATCACGCTTTATCACTTCCTCAAGCCTACTGTAAAGCACGTTGAGTTCCGATTCAAGCACCGCTTTATAAATATCGTATTTGCTGTTGAAATAAGTGTAGAGAGTACGCCGGCCGTGTTGCGACGCTTCGGCAATATCATTCATTGTCGTATTCTCAACACCTTTCCTGGCGAAAAGCTGCTGGGCTACGTCCATTAAATTTTTCTTTGTCTTGGAGATTGCTGAAATCATACTGTTTTGCACATTCCACTTATGTGTGTGCAAAAGTAGCACAAGATTCTATATTCCGAAAGTAAATACGGCTAAAAATCGTGAAATAAACATCTACATTAAGTTCGCGGCTTCGCATACTTCATTATACCACTCCTCGCCGAATTTCCTTATCAACGGTTCTCTCAGGAAACGATAGAGAGCTATTCCCTCTTTTCTGCCGAGTTTCACAGCCGGACTGCATACCGACCAGCGGTGATAATTGACGGCCGTAAAATGGTTGTACTCAGTTAACCTGATAGGATAAAGATGGCAGGAGACAGGTTTCCTGACGGATATCCGCCCTTCCAGGTGCGCATTGTCGATGGCGCATTTACATACCCCGTTCGCGTCGAAGTAGGTAAATACGCACTCTTTTCCATTCACGAGCGAAGTAACCAATTCGCCGTCATAATCGGTATAGGCTATTCCCTGTTTATTTATTACCTCTCGCGCTTTTGGAGAGAGGTCATCCAATATTTCGGGCAGAATTTCTTCTATATCCCGAAACTCCTCTTTCGTAAGTGGCGCTCCCGATT
>JAISZV010000029.1 GCA_031284475.1 Proteiniphilum sp.
CAACTACCTGAAAACATCACCGATTCAACTGTTTCACTTACAGGCTGGAAAGATATTAAAGTGCCGGGGAATTGGGAGATGCAAGGCTTCGGCACAGCGATCTATGTAAACCATCCCTATGAATTTGTGGAACGCGATCCGGAAACCCACTACCCGAAAATGGAACCGCCCTATCTGCCGGAACAAAACCCGGTGGGCGTATACCGCCGGGAGATAGATATACCCGAAGAGTGGAATGATCGTGAGGTATTTTTGAATATCGGCGGCGCTAAATCGGGAGTTTATGTCTATGTCAACGGGAAAGAGGCGGGGTATAGCGAAGACTCCAAGACAAATGCCGAGTTCAGGATTAATCCCTATATACATCCGGGTAAGAACTCACTCGTCCTAAAGATATTCCGTTGGAGTACAGGCTCCTATCTCGAAGCGCAAGATTTCTGGCGCATCAGCGGCGTCGAAAGAGACGTCTTCCTCTGGTCGCAACCCAAAACGTCATTACGCGATTTCAGGGTGAAATCGACTCTCGACGACAGTTACCGCAACGGCATTTTCGAGTTGGAAACAACCGTCGGCAACTACATATCCAACGCGTCCTATATCGAAGTCTCTTATGAACTGCTCGATCCCTCCGGCAAAGTTGTCGCCGCGGAAACGAAACCGGTAGCGGTACAAAGCCGTGGAGAGAACGCCGTTCGCTTTAAGGCGCAACTACTCTCCGATGTAGCTACATGGACTTCGGAACGCCCCCATCTTTACAAGCTGCTTATCACCGTAAAGAAAGAAGGGGAAGAGGCGGGAGAGGTAGTCCCCTACCCTGTCGGCTTCCGCCGTTTCGAGATCAAACCGGTAAAGAACGAAGAACGCACCGACAGGCTTTTCCTTGTGAACGGGCAACCCATCAAGCTCAAAGGGGTCAACCTGCATGAGACCAACCCAAAAACCGGACATTATGTGACGGAAGAGTTGATGCGGAAAGATATAGAACTGATGAAGCAACACAATATCAACACCGTCCGTCTTTCCCATTATCCTCAGTCGCGGCGTTTCTATGAATTATGCAATGAGTATGGGATCTATGTATATGATGAAGCCAATATCGAATCGCACGGGCTTTATTACAGCGAGCGATCCCTCGCGACACACCCGGAATGGGAACAGGCCCACATGGACAGGACAAAGAATATGTTTGAACGGGACAAAAACCATCCGTCCGTTGCCATCTGGTCGCTTGGTAATGAAGCCGGTAACGGCGTCAACTTCTTTCATACCTACAAATACCTAAAAGACCAGGAGAGAAGCCTGATGGATCGTCCGGTAAACTATGAACGGGCGTTATGGGACTTTAATTCGGATATGTATGTACCGCAATATCCCAGTGCGGCCTGGCTGGAAGAGATCGGTAAAGCCGGGAGCGACCGGCCGGTGATTCCTTCCGAATATTCGCACGCTATGGGTAACTCCATCGGCAATCTCGACATCCAGTGGGAAGCGATCTATAAATACCCGAATCTGCAAGGCGGATATATCTGGGATTGGGTAGACCAGGGCATGGAGGCTTACGATGAAAAAGGACGGCTTTACTATACATACGGCGGCGATTACGGCTCAGATACGCCCAGTGACGGCAATTTCCTCTGCAATGGCTTAGTAAATCCCGACCGTACCCCCCACCCTGCCCTTGCCGAAGTCAAATACGTGTACCAGAATTTCGCTTTTGAAGCCGTCGATCTGCCGGCAGGCGTTTTCCGCATCATTAACCGCCAGTACTTCTCCAATACGGATAATTATACCTTCCGCTATATTATCGCCGAAAACGGGGAGAAAGCGTCCGAAGGGTTACTGGAAGTCTCACTGCAACCTCAGCAAACAACGGAGGTTACATTGCCCACCGGTAAGTTACAGCCTGAACCCGGCGTGGAATACTTTGTCAACTTTGAAGTGGCGCAAAAGGAAGCAACACCGTTAATCCCGGCGGGGCATATCGTAGCCATAGAGCAATTCAAACTGCCGGTTTCATCACCCGGAGAAACACATAAATCGCCCGGACAGACATATACAGAGAATACGGACGACAATCCCCCGCTGCAAGCGAATCAAACCGGGCACAACATCCGCGTTACCTCGCCCCGCCTGGAATTTATATTCGACAAGGCGAAGGGTGTGGTTACTTCGTATAAGGTGAACGGCGTCGAGTATTTCGACAAAGGTTTCGGCATACAACCCAACTTCTGGCGCGCGCCGAACGATAACGATTACGGCAACGGGAACCCTCACCGTTTACAGGTATGGAAACAGTCGAGCAAAGATTTTAACGTTATTGACGTAAAAAGTTATCCGGAAGGCAATAAGGTAGTGATTGAAGCAACCTATCTGCTCGCGGCCGGTAATCTTTACGCCATAAAATACGCCATCTCCCCGTCCGGAGTTGTAAAAGTAGACGTAGCATTCTTCTCCGCCAATATGGAAGAGAAACAGGCCGGCGCTTCCGAAGCGACACTTACAGCTACTTTCTCCCCGGAAGCATCCGCGGCGCGCAAAACTTCCTCAACACTAAATGTACCCCGCATCGGCGTGCGATTCCGGATGCCTGTGTCGATGAATGAGGTATCTTATTTTGGCCGCGGCCCGGGAGAAAATTACATCGACAGGGCTTCCGGCTCCAAGGTAGGGCTATACCGAACCACCACAGAAGAAAATTATTTTCCTTATGTGCGTCCGCAGGAAAACGGACATAGAACCGATACGCGATGGGTAGCCCTCACCGGCGGGACAGAAGGTTTGATGATCGTTGCCGACAGCACGATAGGATTCAACGCACTACGCAACAGCGTAGAAGATTTTGATTCCGAAGAGAACAAAGACAGGCCCTATCAATGGAATAATTTCAGCAGCGAAGAGATCGCCGCCCGTTCCGATGAGGAGGCAAAAAACAAACGTCCCCGCCAGACACACATCAACGACATCGTACCTCAGGATTTCGTGGAGGTATGTATTGATATGAAACAGCAGGGCGTAGCCGGATATAACAGCTGGGGAGCGCGCCCCCTGCCCGAATACAGTATTCCGGCCAACCGGGATTACAAATGGGGATTTACACTGATTCCGGTAAAAAACGGAGCGAACAAAAAAATTCACCAATCCGTAACAGATTGACGGAAAAAACATCTATCTTTACAGCTCAACGGAATCATAAAACTCATCGCAATGAAAAAGAATTTACTCGTTCTCACCCTGCTATTCAGTAGTAGTATCCTTGCTTATTCTCAACAGACAGCCAACGGATATGTATATGACGACGCCAACAGAAACGGCAAAAAAGAGCGGCGTGAAGCCGGCATTCCCAATGTAGCCGTTTCAAACGGCGTTGACGTAGCGCTTACAGATGATAAAGGGTTTTACACGCTGCCCGTGAGCGACGGCAATACCATTTTTGTGATCAAACCCAGCGGATATAAAACCCCGGTGGACGAAAATTTCATTCCCCGGTTTTATTACCACCACAAACCGGAAGGTTCGCCTGAATCTTTCACCTACAAAGGAGTATCGCCTACGGGAAATCTCCCCAAGTCGATAGACTTTGCCCTCCGCAAACAGGACGAGCCGGAGAATTTTACCGCCGTTATTTTCGGCGACCCACAACCCTACTCCATCCAGGATATGGACTATTTCACGGAAAAGGTCGTAAACGATGTAAAAAAGACCGATAAAACCCTGTTCGGCGTTAGCTTGGGCGATATTGCAGGCGATAACCTCAACCTGCATCCCGTCTACAAGGAGCGGATGCGCCGTTTGGAACTGCCGTGGTACAACGTAATGGGCAACCACGATATGAATTACGAGGCTACTACCGACGAACTCTCGGATGAAACGTTTGTAAAGAATTTCGGCAGCGCCAATTACGCATTCAACTACGGCAAAGCGCACTTTATCATTCTCGACAATATCCTTTATCCCGATCCCCGTAGCGGTAAAGGCTACTGGGGCGGTTACCGCGAGGATCAGCTTATTTTCCTGGAAAACAACCTGAAATATGTTCCCAAAGACCGGTTAGTGGTTCTGTCGCAACACATTCACATGAAAGATAATTCGGGCGGTGCATACCGGTTGGAAGACCGTCAGCGGGTGTTCGACCTGCTGAAAGATTATGAGAACGTACTGATCATGTCGGCGCACACCCATTTACAGGATCAGATCGAATACAGGGAAGCCGAAGGATGGAAAGGAAAAAAGCCCTTGCATGAATACAACGTAGCGACTACTTCGGGCGACTGGTATTCGGGGAAACTGGATGAGAACGGATGGCCCGACGCTACCATGCGCGACGGCACGCCGCAAGGCTACGCTTTTTTGAATATCAACGGAAATCAATACGATGTGGATTACAAAGTAGCCGGCAAGGAAAGCGATTATCAAATGAACATCTTTGCCCCGAAAGTAGTCGCGTATAAAAGAGGAACAACGTCGCAAATCGTGGTAAATTTCTTTATAGGTAGCCAAAATGATCTGGTGGAATACAGGATTGATGAGGGCGAATGGCGGAAAATGCGCTATACCTCCGCTCCTGATCTCAACTATCTTATAAAATTGCTGGAATGGGATTTCACCGAGGAGTTACTGCCCGGACGGCGACCGTCTAATCCGGAGGACTGTACACACTTATGGAGCGCGCCTGTGCAGGCCGACCTGCCCGCCGGCAAGCATACCATCGAAGTGCGGGCTACCGACAGATACGGCAAAATCCACTCAGGCAAGAGAACCTATTCCATCCTCGAATAATCTCTCCGCGGCCAAACAAAAAGCATCGCAAAATGAAAGAAAACGCTATTATGTTATAATTAGTAGTCGCGGTCGTTCAAATAAGATAGAAAAATCCGCAACATATTTTTAATATCTTCATTTACGGTAAGAACTGATATAATCGTCCCCGCCTCATCCAGCAGTTCTTTTATTTTATTACGGGCATATTCTACTCCGCGGTATTCTTTGGCAAAATCGAGTATACGCTCAATATTTTCCTCCGAATAATCACGTGATTGAATAACCTTCAATATCTGTTCCGAGACTGCCTTAGGTGCATTTTGCAAAGCATATATAAGCGGCAGCGTCACTTTTCCCTCCCGGATATCGTTCCCGGTGGGTTTACCCACGCCGGCTTTGTAATAATCAAAAATATCGTCCCTTATCTGGAAACATATCCCCAGTATTCCGCCCAGCCGGCTGAACCGGGAGATAATTTGCGGCGATGCGCCACCCGTAATAGCTCCTATAGTAATGCTGGCACGCAATAAAGAGGCTGTTTTCTTTTCAATCACCTCAAAATAAGACTCCTCGTCTATGATGGCCTTTTCGGCAAGCGAAAATTGTTCCAACTCGCCTTCCGTAAGGCTCTGTCCCAACTCCGATATAATCTTCACAATGTCGAGATTATACGTTTTTACGCTTTCGGCCAATGCCGACGACAAAAAATAATCCCCCACAAGCACGGCCAGGGTGTTATCATATACGGCATTCACCGAACGCCTTCCCCTGCGCATATCCGACTTATCTATTACATCATCGTGCATCAGCGTGGCTGTGTGCAACAACTCCACGGTTACGGCGCCGTGATATGTCTCCGGAACAATTTGCCCGCAGGCTTTTGCAGTCAACAACACCAACATAGGCCTTAACCGTTTTCCCTTGCCCTTAAAAACATAATCGACAATTCCTGAAATACGGGGATTGTCGCTTTTGATTGATTCTCGCAAGTAAACGTCAAAAAGATCCAACTCTTGCCGCAGAAATCTTCTTATGATATGACTTTGATCCATCGCCTCCTGAATTTTATATCACAAATTTATAAATTATCCTCCGCTTCGCAACAAATATTCGTAACTTTACACTTCTTAATTCTACTTTATTAATTATTTATGAACAAAAGCAAGCTTTTCCTTCTGGACGCCTACGCATTTATTTACCGCTCCTACTACGCGTTTATCAAAAATCCGAGGATAAACTCAAAAGGCGAAAACACATCTGCCGTTTTCGGATTTGTAAATACTTTGGAAGAGGTGCTCCATAAGGAGAATCCATCGCATATAGCCGTCGTTTTCGACCCTGAAGGCCCTACTTTCCGCCACCGGGAATTTGAGGCTTACAAGGCGCAACGGGAAGCCACGCCCGAAGATATTAAACGCTCTATTCCCATCATCAAACAGATTGTGGCCGCCTATAATATCCCCATCCTGGAAGCGCCCGGTTATGAAGCCGATGATGTGATCGGCACTATTGCAAAACGGGTAGACAAAGGACGGTTTGACGTTTATATGATGACGCCCGACAAAGACTACGGACAACTCGCCGAACCCCATATCTTTATCTACAAACCCAAATACGGCAGTAACGATTTCGATATCCTGGACGACAAGAAAGTGATGGAGAAATATGATCTTTCCAGTCCCGCTCAAATGATAGACCTGCTGGGGCTGATGGGGGACGCTTCCGACAATATCCCCGGTTGCCCGGGAGTAGGGGAAAAGACAGCCGTAAAACTGCTCAAAGAATTTGGCTCTATAGAAAACCTGCTCGCACAAAGCAACCAACTGAAAGGAATGTTACAACAGAAGATAGAGGAAAATCGCGAGCAGATTCTTTTCTCAAAATTCCTTGCCACTATCAAGACCGACGTCCCCATTGAGGTAGAGGAGGCCGATCTCGCCCGGAAAGAGATAAACAAAGAAGCGGTAAAAGCGCTTTTTGAAGCGTTGGAATTTAGGACATTCCTGTACCGCATGTTCAACCAGACTCCTCCGGCCGCCGCGCCTAAAGGGCCTATACAAGGCGATCTGTTCGCGGCGATTGATGAAGAGGCCGTACAGGAAACAGCGCCAACAGACGAATTATCCGCCGGGTTCACCGATATCCGCACAACGCCCCACCACTACACAATGATACGGTCGGAAAAAGAGATGGCTGAGTTGTGCGAAAAGTTGTTGCGGGAGAAAGAGGTATGTTTCGACACGGAAACCACCAGTATAGATCCGTTACTGAGCGATTTGGTAGGGCTTTCTTTCGCCGTCAGGGAAGGGGAAGCCTGGTACGTACCCATCGCCGCCCAACGCGAAGCGGCGTATCGCCAGGCCGGGATATTCAAACCTTTTTTTGAAGATGAAACCATCCTTAAGATCGGACAAAACCTCAAATATGATATCTTAGCGCTGCGCAATTACGATATCCGGGTGAGCGGCAAGCTCTTCGACACCATGATAGCCCATTATCTCCTCAATCCGGAGATTCGCCACGGAATGGATTATATGGCGGAAACCTACCTCAAATACCGTACGATCCATATCGAAGCGCTGATCGGGCCAAGAGGTAAGAACCAAAAAAACATGCGTGA
>JAISZV010000045.1 GCA_031284475.1 Proteiniphilum sp.
ATTTTCCCTTGCAGCATAACTTTGGAAACTCTCAGGCTCAACTGTATCTCTTCCCGTTCATTGGTTATTTGAATGGTTTTCGTATCGGACGCCCCCAGGTTGCGGAACAGGCCGGGAAACGACGGATCGATATTTGCCAGTTGATTGACATGGGTAAACACCGGAAGCCCCAATAGCCGGTTAACGGTGTGGTTTACCTGCATCACTACACCGTCTTCATTCAGGATGATGATACCGGTAGATACGCTTTCCATAATAACGCTCAGGAATTTTTCATTCTCAATCACCTCTTTACGGGCTCTTGACAGTATCTCCTTGATGCGGTTCATCATCCGGTTCAACTCCCTTTCCCTCCTCGAAAGCTTGGTTTCCGCAAAATTGAACGAGTAATCGCCATTATCCAACGCATTGAGCAGGAAAATAATATTCTTATTGAACTGGTTATAGCTCCGGTGCAGGTTATGAAGCAGGATGACGACAAGAAATATAGACAATGCCATATAGACATATTCCGCATGTATGGCAAAACAGGCGCTCGCCACTATGGCTGCGATCAACAGGAGCATGTAGATGTATAGCTTGTATTCGATGGATTTAAACATGACTGCGGCGGTTAAAGTCCGTATTTCCTGATCTTACTGTAGAGCGTGGGGCGGGAAACGCCTAATTCTTTGGCGATAGCGGATATATTGTTTCCGTAATTACGCATAGCCCGTTCGATAAGCGCCTGTTCCATCTCTTCCAGCGTAACATTTTCAAGGTCTTTACTTTTTTCGGCGCTGCCCTGCCGCCGGAGGAACAGGTCGGACGGGTCGATCACCCGGTTGTCCGACAGGATAAGCGCTTTTTCTATCGTATGCTCCAGTTCGCGCACATTACCCGGCCACGCATATTCCTGCATCTTTGCAATGGCCTCCTGTCCCAGCGTTACGCCGGTTTTATTGTATTTAACGGCAAAACGATGCAGGAAAAACGACGCCAGCGCGGGAATATCTTCTTTCCTGTCACGCAACGGCGGCACTTCAAGTTGGATGGTGTTGATGCGGTAGAGCAGGTCTTCCCTGAAAAGGCCGTTCTCTACATCGAGAAACAGGTTGTGATTGGTCGCGCAAATCAGCCGTATGTCCACTGCCACCGGACGGTTACTCCCCACCCGGATGATCTGCCGCGACTGCAAGGCATTCAGCAGCTTTGCCTGTAGCGGGTAACTGAGGTTTCCGATCTCATCGAGAAAGAGCGTTCCTTTGTCCGCCGCCTCTATCTTCCCGGCCCGGTCGCTATGCGCATCGGTGAACGAACCTTTCACATGGCCGAAAAGCTCGCTCTCGAACAGCGTTTCGGTCACCGCTCCCATATCCACCGTCACGAGCGACTCGTTCAACCGCGATGAGAGCCGGTGTATCTTACGCGCGATCACCTCTTTTCCGGTCCCGTTTTCGCCGGTGATCAACACATTGGCGTCCGTCTTCGCCACTTTCTCCGCCAAACGCAGCAGTTCCCGCATCGCCGGGGAATCTCCCCAACAAACATCGCTGTTCCGGTTCAATTGCGAATTGAGCACACTTTGCTTCTCCTTCAGTTTGGCCACCTCCTTCCGCGAGAACCGCAATTCCACTGCCGATTGTAATGTAGCCAGCAGTTTGGCGTTGTCCCAGGGCTTTACCACGAAATCGGAAGCGCCCTCTTTCAGGGCAGTCACGGCCAGGTCTATATCCGCGTAAGCGGTGAAAAGCACCACCGGCAAGTCGGGATTCGCCTTTTTCGCTTCCGAAAGCCAAAACAAGCCTTCGTTCCCGGTGTTGATTCCTGCCGAATAGTTCATGTCGAGCAGTACCACATCCGGGTTTTTCTCCCGCAAAGCTGCCGGCAATGTTGCGGGAGAAGAGAGCAGGGTCACCTCTTCAAAATAGGTATTCAGTAAAATCTTAAGTGCACTGAGTACATTTTTGTTGTCATCAACAACAAGAATACGTCCTTGTTTCATATTGTTCAATACCAATGAATAAATTTACCAATGAATCAACATTCCCAAATTGGAGACAGGCATAATCTGATTATCGAATCCGAAATTTTGAATCAGGAAATCCCATGCAAATGTAACCAAATTATCGACAAGAGTGTAAAATTATCAACGCCTGTGTAAAATAATTTTACAAATCCAACAAAAGCATCGGAAGGATAAAAAATTGAAAATAAACAAATTAATTGCTTTGGCATGGTATTGGCTTTTATTGTAGAAAATAGATTAAACCCAAAGAAAAATATGAATCGAGTTTTATCCATTATACTGTTTATACTTGCGGCAGGATCCGGTGAAGCGCTACAAGCGCAGAAAAAGCAATGGTCGCCGGACGATTGCATACGGTACGCAGTAGAAAACAGTCCTAAAGTCAACAAGCAGAAAGCGCAGAACGCCATTTACCGGCAGGATTACATGCTTGCCATCGGCCGGTTACTCCCTTCACTCAACGTCGGCACGAACGCGTATTTCAATTTCGGGCGCGGCGTAGACTCCGAAACAAATACCTACATCAATATCAACTCATTCAGCAATTCCTATTCCATCTATTCCAATCTGACCATTTTCGACGGATTTTCGAATATCTTCAGGATAAAAATGCAGAAAGCAAACAAACTCGCGGGAAAACAACAGTTGGAGCAAGAGCGGGAAATGGTAGCTTACGACGTCATGGAAGCGTTTTTCAATGTACTGTATTACAAACGGATGGTACAGTTGGCGCAGGAACAGGCGGAAGAGAGCGCCAATAACATGAAACAGGCAAAACGGATGGAAGAACTGGGCATGAAAGCCAAACCCGACGTGGCGGAAATGGCGGCGAAAGAAGCGGCCGACATCTACAACCTCACCCGACAAAACAACCTGCTCGCTATCGGCGTGATCCTGCTCAAGGAAAAGATGAATTTTCCGGTAGACGAGGATCTGTATATCACAGATGAACAGGCCGATGAACTGATCGTCAGATCGGGAGAAGCGGTTCCGGCGATTTATGAAACGGCCAAAACGATCAACCCCAAAGCGTTGTCCGCAGAATCGGCCCTAAGGGTGCAGGAGATGAACAAACGTTCC
>JAISZV010000299.1 GCA_031284475.1 Proteiniphilum sp.
CGGACTGTATTGCCGGGCGGGCCAATGATACAGTTCTCCATACAGCGCGTAAGAGTCGGCAGCATAGGAGATCAGGGTCGATCCGTCTGTGGAAGCTTTTTTTCCGACCAGTAAGTTTGTACAGGGAAAGGATACAAAGGTTACGAATAACAGCGCAATTGCGGTAATAACTTTTTTCATACGATTATAATTGATTTCTTAACTTGAGCGTAAAGATACTTTATTTTGATTAATTTCCCCAAAGAGTAGAATGGATATTTCGCAACTTCAATTAATGAATGCAACTGAAGTAAGAAAAAACCTCCGGTTGTGGCATGCCCCAACCGGAGGTTAACATTTCATTTGTTACTTAAATCTGCTTTTTACTTTATTTTTCTGCAATGATTCGTACAATTGAAAAAAAGAAGCTATTTTTGTATCACTTTAAAAATTGTGAGAGGCTGACAAAATGAACAGATATATAAAGAAGTTCGGATCAGGGAGGGCCCTGGGATTCACTGCCTACCAGATTGTCGTTCTCTTTACGTTGGTCGCGATGCTCTTTCTCTTCAGCGACAGCAGCGTTATCAAGAGAATGAAATATGAATCTCAGATAAAAGACCTTAAATCCCAGATCGAATTTTACCGGCGTCAGACGGAAGCGGACAGAGAAAAGTTGAACGAACTCCAATCTAACAAGGAAGACCTTGAGAAGTTTGCACGGGAAAATTATCTTATGAAAAAAGAGAACGAAGAGATTTTTATCATTAAGGAGAAGAAGTGAGAAGCGTGAAGCGAAAAGCGAAAAGTGAAAAGGGTTTGGGGTGTAATAAGCGAAAAAGTAATATCTTTGTAAGGCCATAAGCGGTTTATGGTTGATATTTTCAAATAATTAGCGCATTACGATGCATCGTGTAAAAGATGTTTTATTTCGGATTTCCGGCGTTTTGATTTTATTCTCGGCGGTATTGTATTTGTTTGTCCCTGTTGTAGCGCCTTGGATAATGGCTTTTTCGGCGCCGGTTTTCACGGTAATCACTCTTACTAATCCGTATCGGGGGAAGAGTCTCCGCGGCAGGAGATTATTTAATTTTCAGTTATTGTCGTGCTTATTGATGATTGCGGCTACCTGGCTGATGTTCCGGGAACGCAACGAATGGGCGCTGGCTATGATTACGGGAGCGGTTTTTCTGTTATATACGGCGGTCATGATACCCCGGGAACTGGAAAAAGAGAAAAATAAACCATAGGCTCCTGATAATTGCATGTTATACTATGGATGTTATAAACAGGAATATACTTATTATTGACGATAATCCGACTGTTTGCCTGATGCTGAAATCATGGTTGATAAAAAAAGGATTCAACGTGGAAACAGCGGCCAGTGTTTGCGAGGCGAGACATAAGGTAAAGGAACAACCGTTTGATTTGATTCTGAGCGATATAAGAATGCCTGACGCCGATGGGCTCAGCTTCTTGTCCTGGGTAAAAAAATATGATTCGGATATACTTGTGATCATGATGACCGGCTACGCGGACGTTGAGTCGGCCGTTGAGTCAATGAAATCGGGAGCAGTAGATTATATCTCCAAACCGATGGAAGCGGAACAGCTCTTCAAAAAGATCAACGAAGCATTCATTCTTCAGGATAATGCGCCGAAAAGAAACATATTTTCCGATGATTTTATCAAGTTTCCCGGAGAAGAATACAGGCAACTGTATGAAGAGCTTGATTATACCGCAGAAAACAACATACACCGTTTGATAATCGGCGACAGAGGTACGGGAAAATTGTCGACGGTAAAATATATCTACGAAAAAGGCGCCCATTTGCTGAAGCCCTGGGTGATTTTCGATATGGATAAACCTGCCGATATTACATCTTCCCAACGCATTTCCCCCGGCGGAATCAAGGACAACTCGCCGCTTATGCGGAAATTTAACGAAGCAAAGGGCGGGCTTTTATACATCCGGTCGTTAGCTCATCTTAACATTAATCATCAGAATGAGTTACTGGATATCCTCACCCGGCAGAATAAGGACGGCGATTTTGTGCAAATACTCATGAGTACGGACCTGTGTAAACAGAAGTTACAGGAACGGCTTATTCCCAAACTCTATAGCCTGATAGAAAAGAATTGTATTATACTACCCACCCTGAAAGATAAAAAAGAGGTGATTACTTTTCTCTCCGGCCATTTTCTCCGGTTTGCCAATTCTACGCTCGACAAGCAGATAGAGTCCATTGACTCCGCCATACAGGAAGAACTGACCCGTTATGCCTGGCCCGAAAATATACAGGAATTGAAAAACTGTATCATAAAAGCGGCGTTGCTCACCGAAGGCTCCCGCATCCCGGCTTCCATAGCCCCGGAACTGTTTGAAAACGGCACAAAGAGCGGGAGCCGTATGCATCAGCTGAACTCGATACAAAACCTTCGCAAGGAGAATTACGAAAAGGAAAAGATACTGGAGGCGCTGGAGCTGGCCAGAGGTAACAAAACGATAGCTGCATCTATCCTTAATATCGACAGAAAAACACTTTACAACAAGATAAAATTGTATAACGTAAACTTCCCATAACCGACAGACAATATGCGATGGACGTCGAAAAATAAAAAACAAGGCTCCTTGAAGATCAAATTTACCGTTATTCTGGGATATCTGCTTGTGGTGGTAGTGATGGCGCTGGGGCTTATTACCCTTTATAACAATCTGGTGGACTATTCCAATAAGCGGATACACGGCGAGGATATGTCGGAATTGCTGATTGTGGGAAATACGCTTTCCATGCTCTACGAAATTGAAAGCGAACAGAACCTGATTAATGCGGAAAAAGCGGAGCTATATTTCCTCAGGTACGATTCCATAACCCCGAAAATCAAGGCCAACTTAGATGAATTGAAACAGATTACCGCCGACTCCTTGCGGATGGCAAAATTAGATACCATACAACTGTTGGTGGACAAGAAAAGGGAAAACTTACAGGAAATCGCTGCATTGCTCGATTCCATCCGCCGCGCCCCGAGGATCATAGTACACACTGAAAGCAGCTCTGTACCCTTGAAGTTGAACCGGGAGATATCCGATT
>JAISZV010000188.1 GCA_031284475.1 Proteiniphilum sp.
GTTATAATAGGTGCCTGCCACAGCTTCATCGGTAAATGCTGCCTGTGCTCTTAAAGTGGTCTTGTTGCCCGAACCGCGCACGAGTAAGCTAAGATCGAGTATCCGGTCTTGCATCACAATCGGTTTTCCAGCATCCAAATCTTCACCGTCTATTACCAGTGAGCTGGGAACCCAGAACATCCCCTTAGGCAGATAATCTGTAAAGTGAACGGGCTCGCGTCCGCAATCCACATTGGCATTCAGGACAGTAAAGCTATAATCGACAGTTTCGCAGATGTCAAGTGCCTGAGGGCCTCTTTTCTGGAATGCATAGCCCGCCTCGTTGGGCGGTGGCAACTCCGGGGGACAAGAGAAGGACAGCGGGTAGAGGTCGAGCCATCGGGCCCCGCTTTTTGTACTGGAATATTCTATCACAACCACTTTCACAGCTTTCCCGAACCCGATCGACACTTTTCCACGGGGATTGCCCCTGCCGGTCGATTCTTTACCGTTCCCACTCATATGGCTTCCATTGGTTATAGTATAGGTATACCCTCTGCGCAGGTCGGAACCCTTCAAAGGGTATTGCACGACTGCCCTGGGACGTATCATGCTGCCTCCTACTTCACAATAGCCGTACACATTGACGTATTCACTGTTATCGATATCCCCTATTGTAAATTCCACGTTGGAGGGTTGGTTAAATGTGTATTTTATAGATGATTTGGCATTGGCGCTACCTGATGCTCTCAAGTGCACGGGACTATTAGCGCTGTGAACGGCAGGCGCATCTATCTTCAGCGTTACTTCGTTATCCGCCTTAAATTCTACACCCATTGAGATTTGCCGCTTCGCGGATAGAATGTTAGATAATGTTACCGGCGTTGTCTGTTTGGCCGGAATTGAAACTTTCCAGGAAGCATTGCTTTTTGTTATCAACAACTTGTCTTCGCCCGTGAATGTACAGGCGGCGCAGGCAGATTCGTTTTCCGTACCCCCAATCGAAAAGAATAGCCTATTGACATCTTGGTCCAGCTCGAAATTGAATACTTGCTCCCAGATGCCGTTGACAGCGTCATACTGTAAGGCGGCAGGTATCGCCAGATCCCAGTTCTTGTTTTTCGCATCCGTTTCATTTTTGGCTATCAGCAGGTATGTATCCCAGCCTTTACCCTCGAAAGGATATGTATCTGAATAGAGCGTGGAGGCTTTAAGCATTAATTCTCTCTTCGTGTTATCCTTATCTAAGGTCAGCGAACGGTCCAGCATCCATATCCTGTCGAAATTATACTTGTATGGCGCACATTTATCGGCAGAGACAACCTTAGCCGATGCAGAGCCTCCGTTATGTCCCCATACGATAGCGGCCTGATCCGGTAATTGCTGCGAAGGATTCCTCAGACCGATGGTTATAAAGTTGTCGTCACCGGTAGAACGGCTTTTGGTATTAATGACGGCACTGGCCTTGTCTGTGAATATGGAGGCCACGTTACGATGGTAATTCCTGTACTGTTGGCTGGCTTTTCCCATCCAGAAAGTGCTTCCTCCGGAAAACTTGTAATCGAATCCTTGTATATATGAAATACTATTACTCACATCCAGAGTAATACCGTATTTCATGGCCAGATAAGTATACACCTTATCTTTGTCGGCTGCGCTTAAAATCCCTTCATAGACAATTATCTCCGCGATATCCCCGATCATATTGCGCGCCGGGCGGCTTCCTGTTCCCACCATACTTTTTCCGTTCATAGTAATGCCGGTCTGACTCATAATATTATTTGCCTGAGCATTAGTGAGACCATTGTTTCGGTCTACCCTTTCCGTGCGTCCGTCAGCTTCATATTGAATATATTCCTTTTTTTTGACCTGATGCACCGCAATTGTGGTCGAGCCCGCTGTAAAAAGCTCCTGAGTACCGTCGAAGTTGTCTCCTGTGTTATAACTGTAAAAACGGCCTTTCCCGCCATTACCGCTGACCGCGTTGCTGCGGCGGCCTCCGGTCATCCCGAATGCAGGAGCACGCTCGCCGGTTCTACCGACATTACTGTCGCTGTTGGATCCGTAGATATAGTCACCTCCAAACCCCATAAAATAAGCGATCTGTTCAGGATTACTGGAACTACCGGTATTTGCCACTTTCTCAAAACTGACATTCGCCACAACAAAGACTGTAAAATTATCAGGTGACTTCTGGGTCATAATTCTGGTTGAAGTACTTAAATATTGTTGATAACCGCTTGAACCCGCTACCCTGTCGAAATTAACGGCGGGATAGAAATTCATCTCAAAGCTGTTAGCCTTGTATTTCGGTGCTTGCTGATACACTATACCCGATGATTGAGACGAAGAGGATCTATATATAGCCTTACTTCTTTGACTTATATCTGTCCATAAGGTAACATTTCCTCCATTGGCAGGGCTGATACCCAATGCGTCGGCTCTTAGCCATAATCTCAATGGAGCATCAGCCGGATTAATGCCGCCCGGTGCTAACTGCGCCCGCGTCTGGGCAAAACAAAACAAGAGTAAAACAGGAAAGAAACATTTCCTGTTTTTCAACAGAAATTTATATAATATGTACAGTAATAATCTCATTTTTTTTTGATTTATTAATATTCAGGATATGAACCGGTTGATACGGTTTCCAAACTTTTATCCTTATCCCCGGTTTATTTTAAAACAAATACGATATTTATAAAAGAAGCTTCCGTGGCGGCTGCCGTCACATCATAATTCATAATGCCCTTTTCACTGATGCTGTTGATTTTGAATACTGCCGGGTCGGCGTATGTGATATAATAGTACAATTGATCCGCGACAGGGATATATGGGATACTCGTGGGAGCGCCATTACTTTTAAATACAGGAGTTTCGAACTGTGCCTTGTACAAAGCGTAGAGATCTTTGGTTTCTCCCTGTTTATCCTGATCGGTAGCAAAAGCGATAGGTGGCATGTAAAACCAGTTGTTTACTTGGGCAGAGGCCGATGATACATTGTTGATGAGCCTCCACTCCGTTCCGCTCCAGTACATATAGCCCTGGGATTTCAGTGTTTTTCCGACGTTGTACACCAGCAATCCTTCGGACAATTTATCGCCGGAGGTTTTACCGAGCGTTTCGACATCCGTTGAGCTTTTCAGGTCAACCTTCGGAAGTAGGATTCCTTTACTTGCCGATGTTACATTGAGTGCAGCTTCATCTATGATATCACCCGCTTGAGTAACTGCCATGCCAATGGTCACATTCCCTGACCGGTAAATATCGCACGTATATGAGTCACTCAATTTTCCGGTAACGGATTCCCTCCAGGGAGTAACAGCAGCAGAAGATGTTCCGGTTATAGGTACCCATTTGCTTTCGTTCCATATGTACAGGCCTTTTTGGAAAGGATTTGTAGTGTTCGTATTATACACTACAAGCCCACAATGGGTTTTATCCAGTATAGTTTTGTTTAGTTTGTAGTCGGAAGTAGCTTCTGAAGCAGATTTGTCATAAAACATCGGGTACAGGTTGTTTTCATCCGTCAATTCTACCCGGGGAAATTCAAGTCCTTTTGTTGCATTGGGGCCATCGTCTG
>JAISZV010000022.1 GCA_031284475.1 Proteiniphilum sp.
GTAATAATTCAAGCATTTGGCACATAAATTCAATCATATGGGTCATATGATCAATAATTTGGCGCATAAACTCAAGTCTGCGGATCATAAATTCAAGTATTTGGCGCATAAATTCAATCTTGAAGATTTCCTGCGCAGGAATTTTTTTTCGTTGCACAGCCGTTTGTAATTTTGCTGCGCAGCCGTTTTAAAGGCGTAAGTTATACGGTAGGCTGAATAAACGAGGTTTGGCCTCTTTAAAAATCGGCTTCTTCAAAAAAAATGTATTTCATCGTGAATTGATGGAGATGAGATGTTTGAACCCAAATCTTTAAGTTTGATTTAATTTTTCATACTTACAAGTAAAATAACTCACATTGTCCCCCGGAACAAGAAAAACATACCAATGATAATCAAAACCAAATCTATGATTTTCGATTTTAAATTCTTCTCTTTTAAGAATACAACTCCTCCGGCAAATGACACTAATACGCTTCCTCTTCTAACCAACGAAATCACAGATATCATAGCGCCGGTGCAAGAAAGGGCATTTAGATATGCAAAGTCGGTGAGCATAAGAAATACGGCGATCAGTAGAATACTCCATCTGAATTTAAAATCATATTTCTTTCTATGGGTAAATGATCTGGAAACTATGATTATCAACCCGGCTATAACACATTGATAAAAACTTGTCCAAAATAAGACCGACATGAAGTTTAACTGTTGCATAAGAAATTTCTCAAACAACTCGCACAACGAGCCTATCAACGCTCCGGAAAAGGCAAATGCGATCCACTTGTTTCCGGAGAATTTTACTCCTTCTTTTTTACCGGACGACGATAATAGGAATAAAGAGACAACGGTAATAAAAACCCCAATCCATTGGTATATATTCAAAGCCTCATTGAATATTATGATAGCCAAAACTAAGGTCATTACAGGGCGCGTTGCATTGATAGGGCCTGTAATTGTTATCGGAAGATGCTTTAAAGCCGTATATCCGAATAACCATGCAAGCGTAATTATAAATGCTCTGATGAGAATATAGAGATGGGATTTTATACTTAAATCCGGAATGTAAAAAATAGAAGTCGAGAATTTTACAATATCCAAATGCGATAAAACCGCAGCAGGAAACAAAAGCAGGGAAGCAGAGAGCGTACTGAAAAACAGGACAGGCAGTATTGCATTATTGTTTACCGCTATTTTCTTACTAATGTCGTAACATCCATTAAAAAAAGCCGATACAAAAGCCAGTATTACCCACATATTGCCTAATCTATAATTCTTTCTTTGTGAGGGTTATCAGTGTGCATTAGCCCCCGTAACGCAAGTAACTTGCCGTTATCCCATGTAAAACCCGGCCAATCCCTGGTCTGATATAGATACATAATTTTACGGTTTTATTTTGCGCAATTCATGCGACAAATATACCGTTTTTTCCCTGCACTGCAAATCTTCTGCGCATTTCAGGCAGTGAATGTATTATCCTGAAATAGGTTGGAGCACATTCTCTGATATGGGTTCTTACATTGTGATATTTTCTCATAATTATCCACTTAAATTTTGTATTTTTGCCTTTTACAATACGACCTTAGAATGAATCAAATAAAAGAAAGGTTTCACGAGAAAGAGATTAATTGGAGAAGGGGGTAAGATAGATTGGTGAATGCATTAAACCTCTCGGAGTTTTTGCTCGTAATTGACAAATAAAACGCTTTACTTAACAGAGGCGATTTATTTGATGTAAATGTAAAAGGACTACTAAATGGCAACATTGCATAGAGATGGATAAAACAACAGAGATAAGAAAATAGTCAATAACAATATATGAGTATCAAAGAAATCATAAAGCAGACTGAAGGCAGACGGTTAGAGTTCAAGGAAACTCTTCCTGAGAATACGGATTTGGCAAATACCATCATTGCCTTTGCAAATGACGCCGGAGGAGAACTATATATTGGTATCAGGAATAATCCGAGGGAGATTGTCGGACTTCCGGAGGATGAGCTTGTGAAAATAGAAGAGCATATCAGCAATATTATATTTGATCGTTGCTATCCTGTAATTCTCCCGGATATTACATTTCTGACGGAGGAAGACAAGTATATTATACGGGTAACGGTGTACCGTGGTAGTGCATTGCCTTATTATCGGAAAGATAAGGGAAAACTGAAAGGGACTTATATCCGGGTTGGTTCCTCTAATCGTTTGGCGGATGAGGAAATCATAGCAGAATTGGAGCGCAGAAAACGAAACATATCATTCGATAGTGAACTGGTAATGGATAAGCCTGCACGTGAGTTAAACATTGAAAACTTCAAGCAGGAATATCAAGATAAAACCGGAGAGGCTCTGAATACTCAGGCTCTTCGTAAGTTGGAGCTTATTAAAGAGGTGAATGGAACGGAATACCCGACGAATGCTTTAGTATTGTTCTCGGATGATGAACTTCGTCGTTCACTATTTCCCTTTGTCAAGGTCGAATGTGCAAGATTCAAAGGTGTTACATCGGAGGAATTTATCGACCAGAAGAGTATTTTGACAAATATCGCCACGCAGGCAGAGGAGGCTTACAATTTTGTGTTGCGTCATATAAACAAAGGCGCTGTTGTGGAGGGTGTTTATACCGTTTCCCGTTGGGAATATCCGGTAAAAGCGATAAGGGAAACCATTCGGAATGCAGTTGTCCACAGAGACCTATCCCTTTCCGGGAAAGATATTAAAGTGGCTATTTATGACGATATGGTCGAGATAACAAGTCCTGGGCTTTTACCTCCTTCGATTGATTATGCTGCCGTGGAGAGTCGACAGAGCGATGCCCGCAACAAAGTCATAGCGCCGGTTTTCAAGCGAATGGGAATTATCGACCAATGGGGAAATGGATTGAAACTTATAGCCGATGAATTGAAAGAATATCCTCAAATAGAATTCCGCTGGAAAGAAACGGGATTATCGTTTCAGGTGCAGTTTGTAAAGCTTGATTACGCTACACAGCAGGAGCTGCAGCAGGAGTTAGGGCAGGAGTTAGGGCAGGAGTTAGGGCAAGAGTTAGGGCAAGAGTTAGGGCAAGAGTTGCATAGTCCAACTATGTATTCTGAAATACTTCGAAAAGTAATGGAATTACCTCTTTCACGTAAAGAAATTGCAGAAGCTTTTGGGAAGAAACAGATATCCGGTTATTTAAATAGGACATTATCAAAATTGGTTGAAGATAAGCTCATTGAACATACAATTCCAGAGAATAAAAGTCACCCAGACCAAAAGTTCAGGATAACAAAACGAGGAATTATCTTTTTAGAGTTATTAAAAAAGTAGGTTCAAAAATGCTTGTTACCTTTGCGAGGTAGTTCATTGACAAAATTGCAGAAGGTTGAAAATCATCTAAGAAATCACAGTGGCAATTTGTGAGCGTGGATTTCCGGGCTTTACTAACATATTGGCCGGACGCTAATTGGCTTTGAGTTTCATATTCCGTCCACACCGCAAACAAGACTGATTATCAGTGAGCCGCAAAATTAACACCCAATTTTACACTCAGAAAGGTAAAATTGGGTGTTTTGTTTGAATAGTTTGCAATCTTACAATTCCCATCCTTTGATTCGCTTTACCGCTTCGGCGGTCTTGTCGTGGCTGTTGAAGGCCGTCAACCGGAAATAGCCTTCGCCTTTGGAGCCGAATCCAACGCCGGGCGTGCCTACTATATGGCGCTCTTCGAGCAGGCGGTCGAAGAATGTCCAGGAATCCATGCCTCCGGGGCATTTCAGCCAGATATAAGGTGAATTTTCGCCGCCAAAGAAAGTCCATTGTTTTTGCGTCAACCCCTCCCTGATCATCTCGGCATTGCGCATATAGTAAGCGACCATTTCGCCTACCTCCTGCTGCCCTTCGGGCGAGTAAACCGCTTCGGCCGCTCTTTGTACGATGTAGGGAGCGCCATTGAATTTAGTGGATTGCCGCCTGTTCCAAAGGCTGTTCAGCAATACCTCGCCTCCTGCGGCAGTTCTTGCAGCCAATGCTTTCGGCGCCACCGTGTAACTGCATCTCACGCCGGTGAATCCGGCATTTTTGGAGAAAGAACGAAACTCAATAGCGCACTTTTTTGCGCCTTCAATTTCATAGATACTCCGGGGTATTTCCCTGTCCCGGATAAAAGCCTCGTAAGCCGCATCGAACAGAATAAGGCTCTTGTTTTCCAGCGCATAATCCACCCATTGTTTGAGTTGCGTCCGGTTCATCACCGTTCCCGTGGGATTATTGGGATAACAGAGATAGATCACATCAGGCCGTTGCGAAGGCATTTCGGGCAAAAATCCGTTCTTTTCTCCGCAGGAAAGCAACATGATTTTTGAGGAGTTGCCTAAGCGCATGACGTTACTGTCGAGATAAACAGGATAAACAGGATCGGTGATGGCTATGATATTATCTTCTCCCAAAATATCCGTAATATTGCCCGTATCGCTTTTAGAACCGTCCCCTACAAAAATTTCATCGGGAGAGATGTCCGTTCCTCGCTGCCTGAAATCAATCTCCGCTATCTTTTCCCGCAGGAAACCATACCCTTGGTCTGGGCCATACCCGCGAAACGTTTCTTTTTCCGCCATTTCATCCACCGCTTTGTGCATGGCTTTAATAACAGACGGAGGCAGAGGAAGCGTTACGTCGCCGATCCCCAGCCGGATAATATTGGCTTCGGGGTGTAAAGCGCTGAATTTCTCTTCTCTCCTGGCGATAGCGCTAAACAGATAACTTTCATTCAGTTGCAGATAGTTTTCGTTGATCCGGAACATAATATATTTGATTTAATGATGTATTGATGTAATGATGTATTAATTTAATAATTGGCACATTATTCACATTAGCACATTAGCACATTAAAAAAACTCTCCTTTAAAAACAAACCGGGCGGCGCCGGTAAGGAATACCTGATTATTGTTTTTCTCCCACTCAACCTCAAGAATGCCTCCTTTTAACTGTACTGAGGCTTTCGGCTCACACCGGTTTGTGATTACCCCGGCAACCAGCGAAGCGCATGCGCCGCTTCCGCAGGCAAGCGTTTCTCCGCTTCCTCTCTCCCACACCCTCATCTTCA
>JAISZV010000097.1 GCA_031284475.1 Proteiniphilum sp.
TACTAAGGTTGTTTTGTTTTTCTTGAATAAGGTAGAAATGAGGTTTGCTTATTCAAAGAAATTGCGAGAAAATTTTCGTGCGTTTGCCCTGTAATTTTATGTACCATGAAGATATTGGATTTGATGCAAAGCGGTTTGTTGTCGAATAAATATAAATTTCAAAAATACGCAAGCTAATCATTTGACTATAAATGTATCAAATGAAAATTTACCGGACTATTAATATTTTTACGGATTGTATTTTCTCCTGTACTCTTTAGGCGTTAAACGAGTCTCTTTTTTGAATGCTTTGGAAAAATGAAAGGGATCGTAATATCCAAGCCGAAAAGCTATTTCTTTGATCTTTAAGTCGGAAAACTGTAGGTAAGAACATGCTCTCTGTATTTTCAGTTGATTATAATATCCCATAGGAGAATAAGATGTTTTCTTCTGGAATAAATTGCCGAAATGGGAAGGCGAGTAACTTATGTGCCGGGCAATATCTTCGAGATCGATGTTTTGTTCGAGGTTGTTTTTCATAAAAAGAATACTTTTCTGGATGACGTCCATCTCTTTTGCATTCTTTATCTCCCTGAATTGCATTATGTATTTAATGGATGCAAGAAAGTAATAGAGGCAGTAACTGGTATATTCCAGGTTCTCCGGGTTATATCCCATATCCAGGTTTTGATATATTTCCTCGAAAAGGGCAAACCGGTCTTCAATACGGCCGCTATGCGACTCTCCGATCTCGGTTTTTTTCCCAATAAGAGAAGAAAACAAGTCCGCATCTTCTCCATTGAAATGGACCCAATAAATGCTCCAAGGGTCATACGTATCTGCTCCGTATGCATGGGCTTCATGCGCGGGTAAGATAAATACCTGATCTCTGTCCATATATATTTTTTCACCTTTATATATGATCCAGCCTTTACCACTTTCACAATAAATGAGTATATTTTGACCGGCGCCGTTCTTTCTTTCCCTGAAGTGGTATTTTGCTTCGGGATAGTACCCGATATGCGTTACATGCAAATGCCGGGTGACATTATTGGTCTTCAAGTAGTCACGAACATTATAAGGAAGTATGATCGCTTTCTCATTTTTGAATCCTTCTGCTATTTTCTCCGTCATGATATTTTACATTTATATATTGCTATTTTACATGATTCCCTGTATTTGCTTGATATATTGTTAAATCATCATCAAAAATAGTGATTTATTACATATAATGCAAAAAATAATACATTTTAATCATTTTTTATCCGGTTAATTTTGCAAAAATAAAAAACAGGCCATGTACAGTGAAAGAAACAATGTGAATAGTCGATACTTGATTCTTATTTCATTGATTGCCGGAATGGGTGGATATCTCTTTGGCTATGACTGGGTAGTTATAGGCGGCGCTAAGGCGTTTTACGAAATTTACTTTTCAATAGCGGATATTCCCCGGCTTCAGGGATGGGTGATGAGCAGTGCGCTCCTGGGATGCCTGATAGGGGTAGTCGTTTCCGGCGGATTATCCGACAAATACGGTAGAAAATTTATGATGATATTGGCTTCCGTCATATTCGCCTTATCGGCGTTCGGAACAGGCGCGGCTCAAACAATCAACCAGTTTATCCTGTTCCGGATAATTAGCGGTGTAGGTATTGGCATTGCGTCGAATATTTCTCCGATGTATCTTTCCGAAATATCGCCTCCTTCGGTAAGAGGGCGGTTTGTAGCTATATATCAATTAGCCATTGTATTAGGGATATTATCCGCTCAAATTGCAAATTGGCTGATCGCAAGGCCGGTGATACCCGGAGAGGATATTCTCAACTCCTGGAACGGGCAGATCGGCTGGAGATGGATGTTTTGGGCTCCCGTTTTCCCGGCTGTTCTATATCTCGTCTTTAGCTTTATTGTGCCTGAAAGTCCCCGGTGGCTGATTGCGAAAACAAAATATAACAAAGCGACGGATATTTTTTCTAAGATAGTCAACAGGAAATATGCGGTGCAACTGGTGGAAGAAGTGCAAAGAGCAACGCAGGAAACCGTCGAAAAAGTAAAGCTGTCCGCTCTTTTCAGGGGAAAAGCATTCAGGATTGCGATGATCGGTATCGTAATAGCCATCTTACAGCAATGGTGCGGTATTAATGTGGTGTTCAACTATGCACAGGAAATTTTTACGGCTGCGGGCTACAGCGTATCCGACATGCTGTTTAATATTGTTGTGACGGGTGTTGTGAATGTAATCTTCACGTTTGTGGGGATGTATACCGTAGACAAACTGGGAAGGCGTCCGTTGATGTTACTGGGTACGATTGGCTTGTCGGTAATTTATATTGTGCTGGGGGCCGGTTACTATTTCCGGTTGGAAGGGATGATCATGTTGATACTCGTTGTATTGGGTATTGCATGTTATGCCATGACGCTTGCCCCGGTTACATGGATCGTCATTTCTGAGATTTTTCCTACAAGAACAAGGGCCAAAGGGATGGCTGTCTCTACCTTTGCCCTTTGGGCCGCCAGTTTTGTGCTTACTTATACGTTTCCTCTTTTGAACAGTTCATTGGGCGCTTACGGCACATTTTGGCTGTACGGACTCATCTGTATATCAGGTTTCGTATTCCTAAAAATAAATCTCCCGGAAACGAAAGGAAAAACTTTAGAGGAGATCGAACTATTTCATCAAGCCAAATGAGTGAATACCAAACTTGTTTGGGCTATGCCGTGGCGAGAAATAATTTAATATTTATATTCAGCGAATAGCATGAATGATTCTTATGAACCAATTGACAAAACAGGCTTAATATAGCGATGAGTAATATAAATCAAAGTTATTTTTAACCTTGTATTTAAAGCAGTAGTAATTTTTGAAACGGAAGAAGTGGAGAATTATTTGATTCAATCGACAATAGACAACCCTCATGTTGTAAAAGCATGGATGGAAAATATATCTCTTCCTACTTATGAAGTGGGGGAAGAGGAAAAAAATCCGGTTTTTTTAGAGAAAAGAGTTTACCAGGGCAGTTCGGGGGTGGTATATCCCTATCCGGTGATTGAAAAAATAAGGGATGAAAAAAAGGATAAAGCCTACAAAGCGCTCTTTATTGAGAACAGATACATAAAGGTAATGATCCTGCCTGAGCTGGGCGGGCGTATCCAGATGGCTTACGATAAGATAAGGAATGCCCATATTTTTTATTACAACCGGGTGATCAAACCGGCCCTGGTGGGATTGACCGGCCCGTGGATATCCGGAGGTATAGAATTTAACTGGCCGCAACATCATCGTCCCAGCACCTTTTATCCTACCGAATGGATGATTGAAGAACATACGGACGGAAGTAAAACGGTATGGTGCAACGAAGTGGAACGTATGTTCCGGTTAAAAGGAATGCACGGTATTACGCTTTATCCGGACAAGGCATATATCGAGATTAGAGCAAAGGTGTATAACAGAACGCCGTTTCCCCAGACCTTCCTTTGGTGGGCCAATCCTGCGGTGGCTGTCGATGATGACTATAAATCGGTTTTCCCGCCGGATGTAAATGCTGTTTTTGATCATGGAAAGAGGGATGTATCCTCATTCCCTATCGCTACCGGAGTATATTATAAGCAAGATTATTCTGCCGGCGTCGATATATCGAGATATGCCAATATTCCAGTTCCGACGTCTTATATGGCGATACAATCGGAATACGATTTCGTGGGCGGGTATAATGAAAAATCGAATATGGGATTGTTGCATGTCGCTAATCATCATCTCTCCCCCGGAAAAAAACAGTGGACTTGGGGGAATGGAGATTTTGGGAAAGCATGGGAACGGAACCTGACGGATGAAGACGGACCGTATATTGAGTTGATGACGGGCGTGTATGCAGATAATCAGCCTGACTTCAGTTGGTTACAACCATATGAGGAGAAATCCTGGGCACAGTATTTCATGCCTTACGCAGAAGTCGGTAACGTAAAAAATGCCACAAAAGATGTGATAGCCGGTTTTGAAGCGGACGGGGAAAAGGTCGCTGTAATTGTGTATGGTACGTCGAAGAAAGAGGTTGCGATCTCATTGAAAGATGTAACCGGTAACGTATTATTGAGTGAAAAAACGGAACTCTCCCCTGAAGCTCCCTTTAGAAAAACAGTCAAACTGGGCAATGAAAATAGTGAGAACATTGTGCTGACTATTTCTACGGTTGATGGGGATGAACTGCTGAGATACAACGCCGGAAAAGAAACGGACAGTGTTGTTCCTCCGGCTGCCGAAGCCGCTGCCGAACCGAAAGATATACCTCTTATCGAGCAATTGTACCTTACCGGCCTCCATCTGGAACAATACCGGCATGCCACATTCAATCCTGTCGATTATTATGAGGAAGCGCTTTTGCACGATCCGGGAGATATACGCTGTAACAATGCTCTTGGGCTTCTTTTAATGAGAAGAGGGCAATTTAAAAAGGCAGAGTACCATTTCGAGAAAGCGATAGAGACCCTGACCAAAAGAAATCCGAATCCATATAACGGGGAACCTCATTATAATTTAGGATGTTGCCTGAAATTACAATCAAAACCGGATAAAGCTTACAGCGCCTTTTTTAAATCGACATGGAATGCGGCATGGAAAGATCCCGCCTATTTCTCAATCGCCCAGATAGATTGTGCGCGCGGGAATTGGGATGTAGCGCTGGAAAATATTGAACAGAGCCTGCTCTGTAATTGGCACAATCATAAAGCGCGCCAGTTGAAGGCTTCCCTATTGCGTAAAAAGGGAAAAACGGATGCTGCCTTACAATGGATAGCGGCGTCGTTGGAGATCGACCGGTTTAATGTGGGATGCCTTTTTGAGAAATATCTTCTTTCAAAACTACCGGGAGAATCGCCCACAAATGAAAATCTGATTAAAAAAGAGTACCATTCTCAAAATGGTTCAGTTCCTCTGAAAGAAGAGTTAAAAAGGAAAATTATAGAACTCTTACAGGGTAATCCGCATAGCTATATCGAATATGCGCTCGATTTTGCTGCAGCCGGATTATACGACGAAGCGATTGAATTGCTGGAGTGGGCTTTAGAAACGGATGCCGGTTCCTATCCTATGATCCGGTACGCATTGGGATTTTTCCTGTCGCAGGTTAACAAAGGAAATGAAGCAAAGGAAGTCTATAATAAAGCATTCGAGTCGTCGCCCGACAGATGTTTCCCCAATCGTTTGGAAGAGGTTATCATCCTTCAACATGCGCTTACTGTGAACCCACAGGATTTTAAAGCGCTGTACTATCTGGGGAATTTCTGGTATGCAAAACGGCAATATAAGGAAGCGACCGGATGTTGGGAAAAAGCAATTGAGATCAATGACCGGTTCCCTACCGTATTGCGGAATCTGGCGCTGGCATATTATAATAAAGCGGATAAGAAAGAAAAAGCGTTGCAGCTACTTGAAAAAGCATTTTCTTTAGATAACAAAGATTCCCGCATACTGATGGAACTGGATCAATTATATAAGAAATTGAATTATACGCCTACAGAACGCCTTAAAGTGCTGGAAGAGAATATGGATCTGGTGGAGCAACGTGACGACTTGTTTATAGAACGCATCGCATTATACAATCAGTTGGGTAAATATGAAACGGCAAAGACGCTGTGTGCTGCCCGGAATTTCCATCCCTGGGAAGGAGGGGAAGGAAAGATAACCTACCAGTATACTTATTGCCGGATCCAGTTGGCCAGGCAAGCTATTGAGGAAAAAAACTATAGCCGGGCGCTGGGATTATTGAATGAAACGGATGTTTATCCCCATAATCTGGGAGAAGGCAAGTTAAGTACGGTGAATGAGAACGATGTGGAATATTACAAGGGAGTGTGTTATAGAGGCCTAAAAGATGAAATAAAGGCAGTTGAATGGTTTACAAAGGCAACCAAAGGCTCCGATGAACCCAAGCAGGCATTCTATTACAATGATGAGAATCCCGATAAGATCTACTTTCAGGGATTGGCCTGGCGGGCGCTGGGTAATGAAGAAAAAGCACAAGAACGTTTTAAAAAATTAATTGAACATGGAGAAAAGCACATGAATGACAATTGCAAAATCGAATATTTTGCGGTATCGCTTCCCGATCTGGCGATCTGGGAGGAGGATCTGAATAAGAGAAACCGTATACATTGCCATAATGTAATGGCATTGGGGTATATCGGGCTGAGGGATATAGAGAAAGCAGAGGGATAAATAAATGTCATATTGAATTATAAACCAGCTTAAAAAGAAATGGAGGTGAAAAGCGGAAAATGGACGATCAAAATTAAATCCGGCGCCAATCGGAAAATGGTGCACGAGAGTTTTATAATGGACATAACCATTT
>JAISZV010000160.1 GCA_031284475.1 Proteiniphilum sp.
AAACCCCAGGGAGGGAAAGGTGTTCTGCTGGGCGGCGTTCCCGGCGTAAAACCGGCCGAGGTAACGATCATCGGCGCAGGCGTTGTAGGGTATAATGCCGCTCAAATGGCTGCCGGACTGGGCGCTAAGGTAAAAGTGCTCGACGTGAATCTAAACCGGCTTCGGTATCTGTCGGAAGTGCTTCCTGCAAACGTAAATACCCTTTACTCAACGGAAATGGCTATTGCCGATTCGGTTAAAACCGCCGACCTGGTTATCGGCGCTACATTGCTGGTAGGGGCGAAAGCGTCGCATCTGGTAAAGCGGGAGATGTTGAAAGATATGATTCCCGGAACGGTAATGATAGATGTTTCCGTAGATCAGGGCGGATGTTTTGAAACTACGCATCCCACAACGCACATAAATCCAACGTATGAAGTAGACGGCATTATTCACTATTGCGTAGCCAATATTCCCGGAGCTGTCCCGATTACATCGACACGCGCGCTTACCAACGCCACGCTGCCTTATGTGATAAAACTGGTTGAAAATGGATGGGAAAACGCTTGCCGGCAGTATGCGGATTTGCGGTACGGGTTGAATGTGGTAAAAGGAGATGTGGTGTTCAAAAACGTAGCCGACTCGTTGGATTTGCCCTACACGGCGTTGAAGTTATAGATGCCAAGTAGGATTTACGGCCGAAAAAGAGGATATTCAGGGAATTTCCGCACATTAATGAAAATTCCCTGAACATTTCTTTTGAAAAGAAGAAAAATTTATTTTCCTTTGTTATCATTTTAAATAATCACAAATAACCTCCGGTTTATAATCATTGGCAATGGAAGATTTCAATAAGAACAACGAAATACAAATTGAGTTAAGTGATGAAATAGCACAGGGCGTTTATTCCAATCTGGCAATTATATCGCATTCCACATCGGAATTTGTTGTTGACTTTATCCGTATTGTACCGGGTGTGCCTAAGGCAAAAGTCAAATCGAGGATCATACTTACGCCCGAACATGCAAAAAGGTTGCTGATGGCGTTGAAAGACAATATAGACAAATTTGAACAGCAGAACGGGCCGATCAGGATACAGAACGATCCGGGGTTCTTACCTCCCATAGGAGGAATCGGCCAGGCTTAGCTACGGAAGAGGAAACGCCTCGGATATCAATCGGATAGTAATCATTTTTTTTTAAAATCACAGAAACGGTGCAACAGATGTACCAAAATATTAAAACAAGAACTGTTAACAAAACAAACATGAATTTATGAATCTATTAAGTGTGTCTACAGTCTATTGGTCGAGAGCACAATTTGCTCTCACGGCCGGCTTTCACTGGATATTTGTCCCAATCACTATCGGACTGGGACTTATTATGGCCGTGATGGAAACTATGTATGTAAGGACGGGAGATGTAAAATGGAAAAATGTCTCCAAGTTTTGGCAAAAGATTTTTGCTATTAACTTCGCAATCGGCGTGGCTACAGGTATCATCATGGAATTTCAGTTCGGTACCAACTGGTCGAACTACAGTTGGTTTGTGGGTGATATATTCGGAGCGCCCCTCGCTATTGAAGGAATCCTGGCATTCTTTATGGAAGCTACATTTATTTCCATTATGATTTTCGGATGGAACAGGGTGGGAAAAAAAATGCATCTTGCCTCTACCTGGTTAGTATTTACCGGCGTTACTTTGTCCGCATTCTGGATACTGGTTGCCAACGCGTGGATGCAACATCCGGTGGGGATGGCGTTCAACCCCGATACGGTACGGAATGAAATGGTCGATTTTTGGGCCGTGATATTTTCGCCCGTAGCATATAATAAATTCCTACACGCCGTCTTCTCCTGTTGGGCTATCAGCGCCGGTTTTGTTGTAGGCGTATCTTCGTGGTACCTGCTGAAAAAACGGCATGAAGATTTTGCCCTGAAAAGTATTAAGGTCGGCGCCTTGGTGGGGTTGGTCGCTTTTGTAATGCTGGCGGTTACCGGCGACGGTTCTGCTTACGAAGTGTCGCAGAAGCAACCGATGAAACTGGCGGCTATGGAAGGCCTTTATGAAGGAAAAGAAGGCGCCGGGCTGGTAGCTATAGGAATGCTGAACCCGGCTAAACAAGATTATAACGATGAGGTGGATCCCTTTATCTTTAAGTTGGAGATACCCAAACTTTTGTCGTTCCTGGGATATAGGAATATGAATGCTTTTGTGCCGGGAATCAAAGACCTTGTAGATGGAGGCTATACGCTTCAAGACGGCTCAACAGCCCTCTCCTTTGAAGAGAGAAAAGCCCGTGGGAAGATAGCCATTCAGGCGCTGGCCGATTACCAGACTGCGAAAGAGGAGAAACGTGACGCCGATGCAGCCGGTTATGAAATCATCCTTAAGGAAAATTACGCACATTTCGGATACGGCTATCTCGAAACCGGAGAGGAGTTGATTCCCCATGTGCCCCTCACGTTCTATAGTTTCCGCCTTATGGTGATCATAGGGTGCTATTCGATCCTGTTCTTTGCGATTCTTCTTTATTTTATCTACAGGAAAAACATACGCAACCCGAGATGGCTGCAATACGTAGCGCTGTGGAGCATACCCCTGCCCATTATCGCCGGACAGTTGGGGTGGTTGGTGACCGAAATAGGGCGACAACCGTGGACTATCCAGGATATCCTGCCGATACAGGTTGCCGTATCTGCCGTATCACCCGGCAATATCATCATCTCATTTATTATTTTCGCGGTATTGTCTACGGGGATGCTTATAGCAGAAGTGACTATTATAGTAAAACAGATCAAGAAAGGGCCGGATGCTGTTGCCGAAAAGGAAGCCTGATCTTATATTGCATAGTTAAACAGACTAAAAGATAATAACAATGATAACTTACGACTTTCTACAAAAATATTGGTGGTTTATATTGTCGCTTCTTGGCGGATTATTGGTGTTCCTGCTTTTTGTGCAGGGAGGCCAGTCCATGTTGAACTCTCTTTCTAAGAAAGAAGACGAGAAGAAACTTCTTATCAACGCTCTCGGACGCAAGTGGGAATATACGTTTACCACGCTGGTTACTTTCGGCGGCGCTTTCTTTGCTTCGTTCCCTCTTTTTTATTCAACCAGTTTCGGCGGCGCCTACTGGGCATGGATGATCTTGTTGTTCTGCTTTGTATTGCAGGCCATATCCTACGAATACCAGTCCAAGCCGGGGAATATCTTCGGCCCGAAAACCTATCGCACATTCCTTTTTATCAATGGCGTGCTGGGAACACTCCTGCTGGGTGTAGCAGTCGCTTCTTTCTTCACCGGTTCTGAATTTACGGTGGAAAAAGGAAATATTGCCGGACTGGGTGCGGCAGGCCATACTATCAGTCAATGGAAGAGTCCGCTTTACGGGCTTGAGTTATTGGGCAATGTGAGGAATTGGACACTGGGGCTGGCCGTACTTTTCCTTGCCCGTACGATGGCAAGCCTCTTCTTTGTGAACCGGCTCAATCATGAAATCCTCGAAAAGAGATCGCGTAGATATACCCTGTACAACGGAATACCTTTTGTGGTTTTCTTCCTGGTCTTTCTTATCTGGACGCTGGCGGCCGAGGGATACGCTGTGAATCCCGATACGAGCCAGGTATATATGGAGCCGATGAAGTATTTGCACAATTTTATTGATATGCCGGTTGTGCTGGTATTTTTTGTACTGGGTGTGTTGGCCGTGCTGTATGGCGTCTTTTATACGGTTTTTAATCCGGGTTTTAAAAAAGGGATATGGTTTGCAGGCGCAGGCGCCGTTGTAACCGTAACCATGCTCTTGTTGGTTGCCGGTTATAACAATACCGCTTATTATCCCTCGTCTATTGACCTACAGAGTTCGCTCACACTGCAAAACTCTTCGTCGAGTTACTTTACCCTTTCGGTGATGTCGGTAGTCTCGCTTCTTGTTCCGTTTGTGATTGCCTATATATTCTATGCATGGAGGGCGCTGGAAAAAAAGAAACTGAGCTTAGACGACCTGGAAGCCGACGGACATGTCTATTAACAGGCGAAATGGTTGTCGAAATATAAATTTTTGACCTATAAATGGGGATACGGACAGCCTGTATCCTCATTTATTGTTAAAGTGAGGCCATCCGGGGATATTATTCCCGATAAAATATGTAAATTTGCACTTATTATTTTAAAGTCTTTCTATATGGGGATGTATCATAGAATATCGGTTGTCTTACTGTTGTTTTCGGTTGCATGGCTGTTTTTTATCTCCTGTAACCGGCAGCGGGGGCGCAGTGTGTATGGGGCGGAGAATAACGTTGAGTTCGATACGGTTAGTCTGGTTGTCCGCCACCATCTCGATGGGGATACGGCAAATCCTTATTGCAATATATGGGTGGAGTTTATTTATCCCCTCAGTAGCAATAAAATAAATCCGGATACGCTGCAACAGTTCTTTATCCGGAATATGTTCGGGACGCCGTATGATACTTTAGCTCCTGTAGACGTTGTGAAGGCATATACGCGGAATTACATCGAAAATTATACTATCGACGCAAAGACATACAGGGAAAGCGTGAATGAAATAGAAAAACTCAACAGCCTTATCTCAGGTATCGACGCTTCAGACAGCGAACATTATACGGAAGATTTTTTTTATTCATATTACGAGAGTTTGTCCGATTCCATTGTATATAACCGGCATGGAGTCCTTGCATTCCAGGTGAAACAGTCCAATAACAAAGGCGGGGCGGCTTCTTATGACTCATTTCGTAATTATGTATTGGACCTACAGACAGGCAAGCAGGTGACGGAGTATGATATATTTAATGCCGGATACGATACCGCCCTTCAGGGTCTTATCATTACCTTTTTGTTGGATCAGGCCAATGTGAAAAATGTGGAAGAATTGGAAGATCTCGGCTTTTTCGGGGTGCGGGAAATTATGCCCAATCGTAATTTTTTATTGAACGAGAAGGGAATTATCTATACGTATAATAAGGGTGAATATTCTGCTTACCAGTTGGACGCTCCCCAGGTGTTTATTCCTTATGAAGTGATCCGCTCCATGTTGATGGAAAATAGTGTTGCCTCTAAATTAGCCGGTTTGTAGTGAAGAGTATCGAAACCTATTTTCCGGCGCTTACCATAGAACAGAAGCAGCAATTCGAGTCCCTGTCCGGTCTCTATACCGATTGGAACGCCAAAATCAATGTGATCTCCCGGAAGGATATCCATAATCTCTATCCGCATCATCTGTTGCACTCGCTGGCCATTGCACGGTACGTTCGTTTTACGCCCGGTTCCGTTATTATGGATGTGGGTACGGGAGGCGGTTTTCCGGGCGTTCCGCTGGCTATTTTTTTCCCCGGCGTGCAATTTGTGCTGCTTGACAGTATAGGTAAGAAGGTCAGAGTGGCGAAGGAGGTTTCCGAGGCGATAGGGTTGAAGAATGTGGAAACTGTGCATGCCCGCGTAGAAGATGAAAAAAGAAAATTCCACTTTATCGTGAGCCGGGCGGTGATGCCGTTGCCCGAACTTGTAAAGGTTACGCGTAAAAATATCTCCAGGGAACAGATCAATGCGTTGCCCAATGGTATTATCTGCCTGAAAGGAGGAGATCTTTCGGCCGAGTTGCATCCGTTTCGACGGGTTGCGGAAACGGTTTCCCTTTCGGATTACTTCTCCGACCCGTTTTTCCGGACAAAAAAATTGGTGTATCTCCCGTTGAGTTGAATGTTTTCGTTAAACAAGAGCAGAACAACCGGCGACAAACCGAAATCAAAGGAGAAACTGGGACAAAGTCAAAAAATTCAAAAGAAAGCGTTATATTTGTGCTGAATGAAAATACCACGGGAAAAGGTACGGACTTTTTCCCGATAAGAATGGAGCAAAAT
>JAISZV010000221.1 GCA_031284475.1 Proteiniphilum sp.
TCGAACGAACAACGTATCGATACGCAATTACGGGGAATATCGGCAAAAAAGGTAACGGGGAAAGTACTCACTTCCGCTAAGATCAATGATTACAACAGTTTTGAACAACCGTCTAATATCACTGTAAAGGATTTTAAAGGCGCTACCCTTTCGGGAGGCAGCGCGTTGTCAGTTGTTTTACCGGCCAAAGCGGTAGTGATGCTCGAAATAGAATAGGGAGCCAATGATAACTACTATAGGACTAATGAATATCGAAGAACTGAAACAACAGGTATTCCAGGCCAATATGGATTTGGTCGTCCACAGATTGGTCATCTTCACCTGGGGCAATGTGAGCGGTATCGACCGGAAAAAAGGATGGGTCGTTATCAAACCCTCCGGGGTTTCATATAACTGTATGAAAGCAGAAGATATGGTCGTAGTGGATTTGGATGGCAACAGGGTGGAAGGTTCATACAAGCCGTCTTCCGATACTGCCACTCATCTGGAACTGTACAAAGCATTCCCTTCCATAGGAGGGATAGTACATACCCATTCCACGTATGCCACTGCTTGGGCGCAAGCCGGATGCGATATACCCAACATAGGTACCACCCATGCCGATTATTTCAGCGGCGACATTCCCTGCACACGGGTTATGACGGAAGCCGAAGTGAAAGGCGAATATGAAAAAGAAACGGGATTCGTTATTATAGAACGTTTCAGGGACCTGAACCCTATACATATTCCCGGCGTACTGGTGAAAAACCATGGACCTTTCTCCTGGGGTAAAAACCCGCACGAAGCAGTTCACAACGCCGTGGTAATGGAGCAGGTAGCGAAAATGGCATTTATAGCGCATAGTATAAATCCGGATATCACCATGAACGAACTGTTGACCCGAAAGCACTTTTTCAGGAAACATGGCTCCGATGCGTATTACGGGCAATAATCAACTTAAATAAAAAAATATAATGGAATTTAAAAACTTGGAAATATGGTTCGTTACGGTAGCACAGCTCTTGTACTGAGGAGATGCGGTAATTACCGTGAACGCCCATTCGGAAGAAATGGTAAAAGGGCTGAATGATACGGGACTACTCCCCGTGAAGGTTGTTTATAAAGGAACGGCCAATTCATCGCCCGAAGTGGAGAATGTGTTCAAGGAAGCCAATGCCGATGCGAAATGTATCGGCGTGATCACCTGGATGCACACATTCTCTCCTGCCAAGATGTGGATCAGGGGTTTGCAGAATTTCAGGAAGCCGCTGATGCATTTGCACACACAGTTTAACAAGGAAATACCCTGGAGCGAGATCGATATGGATTTCATGAACCTAAACCAGTCGGCGCATGGCGACCGTGAATTCGGCCATATTACAAGCCGTTTACGCATGCCCCGTAAAGTGGTAGTCGGTTATTGGAAAGACGAGGAAACACAGCGGAAAATTGCATCATGGATGCGCGTCTGTGCCGGTTGGGCAGACGCCCAAGGGATGCTGGTCATCCGCTTCGGCGATAATATGAACAATGTGGCCGTAACGGATGGAGACAAGGTGGAAGCAGAAATCCGCCTGGGGTACCACGTCGATAATGCGCCTATCGCCACATTGGCGCCGTATGTGGAAGCGGTTACCGATGCTGAAATCAATGCCCTTATTGCCGAATATGAACAGCTATATGATTTTGCCGATGATTGTAAAAAAGGCGCTGAAAAACACCAGTTTGTCCGTGACGCCGCAGCACAGGAAATAGGCCTGCGCCGTTTTCTCCGGGATAAGAGAGCCAAAGCCTTTACAACCAGCTTCAACGAGTTGGAAGGTATGAAGCAATTAATGGGATTCGCCTCTCAACGGCTGATGGCCGAAGGTTACGGCTTCGGAGCCGAAGGAGACTGGAAAACCGCCGCCCTGGTACGCACCATGTGGGTGATGGGACAGGGATTGCCCGGCGGACAATCGTTCCTGGAAGATTATACATTGAATTTCGACGGAGAAAACAGTACCATCCTTCAATCGCACATGCTGGAGATCAATCCCGATATTACGGGAATAAAACCGCGCATTGAAGTGCATTTTCTGGGAATAGGCGATGCCCGTACGTGCGCCCGTTTGGTATTCCAGGCGCATGAAGGCGAAGGAGTGGCCGCCACGATTGTGGATATGGGCAACCGCTTCCGTATGATTGTGAATGAAGTGGAAGTGAAAAAACCGGGAGCCCTGCCCAAATTGCCGGTTGCCTGCGCATTATGGAAGCCGATGCCCAACTTAGAAGTCGGGGCTGGCGCATGGATACTGGCAGGAGGGACGCACCATACCAGTTTCTCTTTTTCCGTAACCACCGAAATGCTGGAGGATTATGCCGAAATAGCGGATATCGAATTGCTCATCATCGACAAGGATACCACCATCCGTAATTTCCGTCAGGAACTGCACAATAACGAAGTATACTACATATTAAACAAAGCGTTAAGATGAAGTACGTTATAGGATTAGACTACGGTACGGACTCCTGCCGTGCCGTCATTGCCGATGCACTGAACGGAAGGGAAATAGCTACGGCTGTAAAATATTATCTGCGTTGGAAAGAAGGTAAATATTGTGATCCCAACGCCAGCCGTTACCGCCAGCATCCGCTCGATTATATCGAAGTATTGGAAGAAAGCATCAAAGAAGCCCTGTCGAAAGCTCCCGCCGGAACAGCGGAAAATGTGGTGGGGATGGCTTTTGATACTACAGGATCAACACCAGTGCTGATTGACGAAAAAGGAACCCCATTGGCTTTACGACCTGAGTTTTCCGAAAATCCCAATGCCATGTTCGTTCTATGGAAAGACCATACGTCGGTGAAAGAGGCTGCCGAGATCAATGCGCTGGCAAAGAAATGGGAAATCGATTATACGGCCTATGAAGGAGGCATTTATTCCTCCGAATGGGTATGGGCCAAGATACTGCATATCCTCCGCGAAGACGAACAAGTACGGGGAGCGGCTTATTCGTGGGCGGAACACTGCGACTGGATGCCCGCGCTGATCACGGGGAATCCCAAACCGGAAACGATGCCAAGAAGCCGTTGCGCCGCAGGACATAAAGCCATGTGGCATCCTTCGTGGGACGGGCTGCCTTCCGAAGCGTTCCTAACCGGCCTGGATCCGTTGCTTGCCGGTTTCCGTTCGCGTTTGTATAAAGAAACCTATCCGAGCGACGTAAAAGTAGGTACCTTGACTGCCGAATGGGCGGAACGTTTGGGCCTGACTACGGACGTTGCCGTGGCTGTAGGGGCGTTCGACTGCCACATGGGAGCCGTTGGTGCGCAGATTAAACCGGGCGATTTCGTACGTGTGATCGGAACATCCACCTGTGATATCATGGCCGTTCCTTATAAAGAGATAGGCGACAAGCTGATACCGGGTATCTGCGGGCAGGTAGACGGATCGGTCATACCTGGGATGATCGGCCTGGAAGCAGGACAATCAGGTTTCGGAGATATCTACGCCTGGTTCAAACGGGTATTGGAATGGCCGGTTCGCCGGCTTGTCGGGAAATCGAACTTATTGGACTTGGAAACCAAAGAGAGGTTGATCAACGAAGTCATTGAAATCATCATTCCCGAACTGACAAAAGAGGCGGAGAAAATTCCTGCCGGTGTAAGTTCCGTTATAGCGACCGATTGGATGAACGGACGCCGTACGCCCGATGCGAACCAACTGGTGAAAGGCGCTATTACCGGGTTGACACTGGGCAGTTCTGCCCCGCAAATATTCAGGGCATTGGTTGAAGCGACCGCCTACGGCTCCAAAGCCATCGTCGATCGTTTTCTGGAAAACGGCGTTGAGATCAAAGAAATGATCGGGATAGGAGGTATTTCTTTAAAATCACCTTTTGTAATGCAGATACTGTCCGATGTGTTGGGAATGCCGATTAAAGTGGCAAAAACCGAGCAGGCATGCGCTTTTGGTGCAGCCATGTTTGCAGCCGTTGCGGCCGGCGTGTATGAAAAAGTAGAAAGAGCGCAGGATGCGATGGGACAAGGATTTGCTTTTGAATACCATCCGAACAATGAAAATCACGCCATATATATGGAGTTGTATAAGAAATATCAACAAATAGCCTTTTTTACTGAGAATGAACTAACACAAATCAATTAATCGGATAAAAAAATAAACTATGGCTCTATTAGATTGGGTTGTTATTATATTATTTTGCTTCGTATTGATAGGAATTATTGTTTGGGTGATGAGGCAAAAGCAGGATAGTTCTGCAGATTATTTTCTAGGTGGGCGTGATGCCACATGGATTGCTATCGGGGCGTCCATTTTCGCATCCAATATCGGATCAGAGCACCTGATCGGACTGGCAGGAGCAGGTGCGTCAAGTGGTATGGCAATGGCCCACTGGGAAATACAGGGTTGGATGATTCTGATCCTGGGATGGGTGTTCGTGCCTTTTTATTCACGCAGCATGGTGTACACCATGCCCGAATTTTTGGAACGGCGCTATAATCCTCAATCACGGACAATATTATCCCTCATTTCATTAGTGAGTTACGTGTTGACTAAAGTGGCCGTGACGGTATATGCCGGCGGACTTGTGTTTCAACAGGTGTTTGGGATACAGGAATTATGGGGAATCGATTTCTTCTGGATCTCTGCTATCGGATTGATCCTTATCACAGCGCTTTACACTATCTTTGGGGGGATGAGATCGGTGTTGTACACATCCGTGCTTCAAACGCCTATCCTGTTGTTAGGATCTCTTATCATATTGGTGTTAGGACTTCGCGAACTGGGCGGATGGGATGAGATGATGCGCATTGCCGACGCTACGCCTGTCAACGAATATGGAGACTCCATGACTAATCTGATACGTAGTAATCGCGATCCTAACTTCCCGTGGTTGGGCGCTCTGATTGGATCGGCCGTTATCGGGTTCTGGTACTGGTGTACAGATCAGTATATTGTCCAGCGCGCATTATCGGGTAAAAACCAGAAAGAGTCCCGGCGGGGAACTATCTTCGGGGCATACCTGAAACTGCTTCCCGTATTCCTGTTTCTTATACCGGGAATGATCGCTTACGCCCTGCACCAGCAAAGTTTGGCCGATGGAGGCTTCCTCCCCTTGATGGCAAACGGAGCGTATAATGCCGACGCCGCCTTCCCCTCACTGGTGGCAAAGCTGTTGCCGGCCGGAGTGAAAGGATTGGTAGTCTGCGGGATTCTTGCCGCTTTGATGAGTTCATTGGCGTCGTTATTTAATTCTTCTTCGATGCTGTTCACGATTGATTTTTATAAACGGTTTAAACCCAATACACCGGAAAAGAAATTAGTCGTCATCGGACAGATTGCCACTGTAGTGATCGTAATATTAGGTGTGCTCTGGATACCTATTATGAGGAGTGTAGGAGACGTACTCTATGCTTATCTGCAGGATGTGCAGTCGGTACTTGCGCCGGGTATTGCTGCGGCGTTCCTGTTGGGGATCATCTGGAAACGTGCCAGCGCCAAAGGGGGTATGTGGGCGCTCATTGCCGGAATAGTTATCGGATTAACCCGGTTGAGCGCCAATGTCTTTTACAGTAATGCCGTGAATCCATCTCAGAATCTCTTTAAGGCGGTTTTTTATGATATCAACTGGCTCTTCTTCTGCGGTTGGATGTTTCTGTTCTGTATCATCGTGGTGATCGTGGTCAGCTTGTTTACCAAAGCGCCGTCGGCCGCCAAAATACAGGGACTGGCGTTCGGAACGGCTACAGCCGGACAACGCGCCGAAACACGCGCAAGCTGGAACAAATGGGATATTATTCATACAATAATCATTCTGGGGATTACTGTGGCATTCTATATCTATTTCTGGTAAAATGCGGAGTTGAGTTTTGATAATATAAACTGAAACAAGAAACATAATGACGAAGAGATTTTTTCCGGTATATATGGTCTTGCTTTCGTTTCTTATATCGACAAAAATGGCCGTATACGCCAATGAACCCGATTCGGCATATATCTTTGCATATGGCGATGAAAACGGAGGCGGGTTGTATTTTGCATGGAGTATCCACCAGGATGATTGGCACGCTATCGGCCATAAGCACCCTTTTTTGAAATCGGATTACGGTAGATGGGGATCCCAGAAAAGGATGTATGATCCGTTCCTGTTTCGGGCGCCTGACGGACAATGGCACTCTGTCTGGAGTTTGAATAAAGAGGATGGAGCCATTGCCCATACGGTTTCTTCCGACTTGGTATATTGGAAGCCACAGTCTTATCCGGTGCTGATGCCGCATGGAAACTGCCTGAAACCCGAGATTTCCTACGATATGCAAAGAAGGGAATACCGTATTCTCTGGCATAGCGACAAATCGACACAGGAAGTATTCCTTAGCTTTACCGGCGATTTTAAATATTATACTCCCGCCGCAAGAGACGATCAACACGAAAACGGACGAATACAACCATCGTAGGGCTGAAAGCCCGACATCCAACAGCGTAGGGCAACGCCCTGCGAAAACGGACGAGTACAAATACCAAATCCGTTTATTGACAAAAATATAATATGGAATATGATGAGCGGTATTTATGAAAATAACCGGATTACGCCCCGTTGGGGCTTGCGACGGGGGGGCGTTTTCATTTCTTATAATTTTATTCGTTTGTGTGTAATTGAGGATTTCATGCTACCTTTCCACTTATTTATTGCCTGATAAGCCCGAAAGGGCTGAATTTTCGTAACCGTAAGCTAAAGCATACTATCGTTTCACATTCGTTTCACTATCCCTTTAAATCATTAGCACATCATTAAATCACTAAATCACTAAATCATCCGTGTTAAATATCATTTCTAATAGCTAAAATATCATTTTTCACAGCCGTTGAGGATGCTAATAACAATAAATTTGCACGCTCTATCAAATATGATATAAAATAAAAGAGAATCTGAAATTTATTGCCTTACTATAATTTATTAACATGCGCAATACAAGTATTTTTTGAATTATTAATCTAAACAAATAAAGAAATGAGATGAACAGAAAATTTGCCCTCTTCTTACCCTTAAGTATGGCTGCTCAACAGATACAGGAGAATAGAGTTTGCATTGCCTTCCATTACCGGTGAACTCGACGAAGCCACCATATCAAGTTTGGTTTTTAAAGATTTAAAATAGAGTGTTTTATAAATTATATTTTTTTTATTACTAACTTAATACAAATCAGAGATGCTTAGAAAACTAAAAAAAATGCCATTAGTTAGCTTTATTTCAATTTTAATTGTAATAGGCTGTATTGTTACAAGTTGTGCCCAGGAAGGAGGGTACGAGGGCGCCAAGCCCGCCGTACCCGTTGATCCGTCGAAGCCGGTGGTCTTTACCGGGTTCTCGCCGAAAGAGGGATCCGTGCGCACTTTGATATTCATTGAAGGGAGCAATTTCGGAACGGATGTTTCTAAAATCGAGGTAGTCATCGGGGGCGTATCCGCTCCGGTGATCGGCTCTTCGGGTGCGAAAATCTGCGTGATGGCTCCCCGCCTCGCCAACAGGGGCGATGTAGTTGTCAGGATCAAGGACGGGAATGACAAAGTGGTAAAGGAACACCAGTTTGAAGATTTGTTCACACTCTATGTTAGCCTGCAGGTGAATACGTTGACGGGCAAGGTGGATCCGCAAACCAACACTTCCAGCATTATCAACGGCACGTTTGAAGAGGCCGAATTTCAGAATCCCTGGTGGCTGGAATTTGATATAGACGAAGAGGGGAATAAGGTTATCTACTGTATAGACGCGGAAAATCTGGTGGCGATGCGGAAGATCAACCTGACCACAAAGGAGGTTTCTACCGTATTTATGAAAGGACAAGCCGGCGTTTCCGGTACAAAATCCATGCTGTTTGATACGCCGACGAGGGATACGCTCTTCTTAGTGGACGACAACGGGCGTGGAGGCTGGAACGACCGGCACCTGATGCCGAATATGTTTTAAGCCCTCCGCAGCGTATCGTTCAGGAAAGTATATCCTTATTTGTACGCCCAATGTTCCTATTCTGCCGTATCGATGAGCGACGGCGCTATTTTCTACAATACATGGGAGTCGTCGGAAGTATATAAAGCCCGTGTAATATTCGACGCAACCGCCCAGATGTGGGACGGAAAACCGCTGTTCAGCGTGAGAGCTAATAACAGCGACCATATATTTATGATCAGGCACCCGGACGACCTCTAT
>JAISZV010000301.1 GCA_031284475.1 Proteiniphilum sp.
CCTGCGCCATCCAGTTGGCCATTGCCTGGCGGTTATCGCTTAAAAGGATGCGCCGGCGATCAAATTCGTTCTGGATATTTCCTGTTTCCACTAAAATGGAAGGCGGTTTGAGATGGCGGAGCACATAGAGGTTGCGCTGCTCCACGAATCCCCCGAACCCCCTGCCGGGCTGGTGTGCATTGTATTTTACGCTGAACAGGTCTCTCATGTTCGCCGCCAGTAATTTGGAATGTTTATCGCTTGAATGATAGAAAAACACATCAATACGTTTGCCTTTGCTTCGGCTGTCCACATGGATATCTATGGCGCGGATGTAATCGAACATCCCTTTATGCCGTTCGTACAGTTCGTTAACTTTGTCCACCCGTTGTTTCAGCCGGTCGAGTTGCTTCCTGGGGATCGGTTTGCCCATGCATGTTTCTCCGGAACTGTTGCCTAAGTACATCTCATCGCGAATACCGTCATTGGAGTCCCGGATGATCACATACACCGTAGCGCCGTCCGTCATCAGGTTACGGGCCAGCCGCAAGGCTATGTCGTATGCATATTCATCTTCGTGCAATTCCCTTTTACCTACCCGTGCGACGGCTCCCGGGTCAGGGCCTCCATGCCCGCTGATAATATAAAAGCAGGCGTTTTTCAACCGGTTTGATTGCGATGTGATACCGCTCGTTTTTTTTCCGAAAATAGAGGGATCGGTACCTCCGGGTATCGTTTTCCCGGAAGGCGAGTACTCATCGCCCGGATGAAGCGGGGGGATCAGGTAAACCGTACCCAATTCCAGTCCCCCACGGGCATTGAGCCTGCCGGCATTCAGTTCCATAAATTCCCGCACATAGGCATCACCGACCCTATTCCATCGTCGCAGGAAAGAAAACGCTCCGTCTCCTTTTACGGGATAGGCCATATCTTGCGCCGCTAACGGCAAGCCCCCCAATAAAAACATCCATATAATGCTGCGGAAAAAATAAATCTTCATACATAAAAATAGATCGTTTCGCCCGGAGGCGAAGAAATGACGGCCGTCAAAAATAACGATTTTATTTCTCATTCCACTTTATAGTAAAGAACCGGTAATACATTTTAACCTTTATTCAAAACTTCCTGCCCGTTTTATTATTACCTTTGCAGGCGATAATATGAATGTGGACAGATTTGAACTGCTTGCAACCACAGAAAAAAATGCTAAAACGCTTTACCGCATTTTCCTTTCTCTTCATTGCTTCAGTTCTTCTAATTTTTATCAGATTAAGAATGAATTATTTTTTTACCTCCGAGTCGGTGTCGGAAGGACACCCCGATAAAGTGGCCGATCAAATATCGGATGCTTTGCTTGATGAATTTTTGGCATACGACCGCGATTCAAAAGTAGCTTGCGAAACCTTAGTAACAACCGGACAGGTTGTTTTGGCCGGCGAAGTGAAGTCGAATACTTATGTGGATGTAGCGGAAGTGGCGCGAAATGTCATCGCGGAAATCGGTTACACCAAAAGCGAATACCGTTTCGAGGCGCTCTCCTGCGGCGTTTTTTCCAGCATCCATGAGCAGTCGGACGATATAAACCGCGGCGTAGACCAAAAAGCGGATCCTATGGATCAGGGAGCCGGCGACCAGGGAATGATGTTCGGCTATGCTACCGACGAGACCGGAAATTACATGCCTTTGCCGATTGACTTGAGTCATGCTTTGCTACAGGAACTGGCCAATATCCGGAAGAATGAACCGGAGCTGATGCCTTACCTGCGCCCCGACGCCAAATCGCAGGTAACGATTGAATACAATGAAGAGGGAGCGCCCCAGCGCATCGATACTATCGTAATCTCCACGCAGCATGATGAGTTCGAGAAGCCGAAGAACGATACGAAAGAAGCGGCGCTCGAAGCCGACGGAAAGATGCAATCGCGTATCAGGTCGGATGTGAAAACAATTCTGGTTCCGCGTGTACAGGCCCAGTACAAAAAAAGAAAAGACGTGCATAAGTTGTTCGACGGAGATATCACCTACCACGTGAATCCCACCGGGAAATTTGTGATCGGCGGCCCGCACGGGGATACCGGACTGACAGGCCGGAAGATTATTGTGGATACATACGGCGGAAAGGCTCCGCATGGGGGAGGGGCTTTCTCCGGGAAAGATCCTTCTAAAGTGGATCGTTCGGCGGCATACGCGGCACGGCATATCGCCAAAAATATGGTGGCGGCAGGCGTTGCGCGGGAGATGCTGATCCAGGTTTCCTACGCCATCGGTGTGGCTGAACCGATGAATATTTATGTCAATACTTTTGGAAAAAGTAATGTGGATATTTCGGATGGCGAGATCGCGAAAAAGATCGGAATATTGTTCGATTTACGTCCGAAGGCCATTGAGCAGCAATTGAAACTGCGTAATCCTATTTACAGGGAAACAGCGTCATACGGACATATGGGGCGCGAGCCGAAAGTAGTGAAAAAGGTGTTCAATTCACGCTATATGCCTGAGCCGGTATGTGTTGAGGTGGAACTGTTTACCTGGGAAAAACTGGATTATGTAGATAAGATCAAAAAGGAATTTGGGATTTGGGATGTTTGATTCAATGATGTGCCAATGAGACTAATGATTCAAATAATTATCAATTATCAATTGTCAAATGTAATATGGAAGTAGCGGTTTATTGCGCCTCCAGCGCGGAGATCGATCCGCTCTACTTTAACGCCGCGTTGAAGTTGGGGGCATTGCTTGCGGAGAATGGCGTCACTTGTATCAATGGCGCAGGAAGAGACGGCTTGATGGGGGCTTTGAACGACGCTGTGCTGGAACATGGAGGCAGGGTGAAAGGTATTATCCCGCAGTTCATGGTCGATGCCGGTTGGGTACACGCCCGCCTTACCGAAACAATCATCACCGAAACCATTCACGAGCGGAAAGCAGCCATGGTGAGATCGGCTGATGCGGTAATCGCCCTTCCCGGCGGAATAGGGACGTTGGAAGAGTTGGCGGAAATCATCACCTGGAGACAGTTGGGTTTATACCGGAAGCCGGTTATTATTTTGAATATCAACAATTATTATCAGCCGCTACTCTCGTTTTTAGAGAAAATGATCAGTGAAAAGTTTATGAAGGAGGCCTGTCGGGAGTTATGGCAGGTTGCTGCCGGCCCCGAAGCGGCTGTCGAGTTGATCCGGACAATACCTACCGGACTTCCGATTGCCCCGGATAACGATTAATGGTTGTATCTCACTGAAAAGTATGATACTGTTTTCAGATACTATTCGCGACACGCTCCCTTACTATTTGAGGGCTGAAGTGGAGCAGGCCGTTCCGGAGTCATGGCAGATGAGTTTCGGGCAGTACGATCTTTACCCCACAGATAGTATCCGGATTTTCTTTGATTTCGAAAAGCTATCCATGCCGTTGACGCCGACCGGAAGCCTTGGTGCGGCAATGCCTTTTTCCCCGTGGATCCATTCTGTTTTCTTTCTTCTCTTCCTTTTCAGCTTCATGCTCTTTGCCTTTATCTTTCAGTGCGAAGGAACATCCTTGAAAGGCAATTTTAAAAGTACATTCGCTCTCGGAAAACATACTCCCTCCGTACATAAAAGTCAGGTAACCAAAATAGAGGCTTGGGGCGAATTTTATCTGCTCTTTCAGGCCATCCTTATTTTTTCTATCCTCCTTTTCTCCCGGCTGTGGAGCAATGGATTCTCTACGTTTTCCATAGGCGTGCAGTCGCTCGGTTTCATGGGGATTTTTGCGGCCCTTTCCCTGTTGATTTCCCTGAAAATTATGGGTTACAGGTTGATCGGCGCTTTCTTCCTGCAGAACGAAATGAAGAGTTGGGCCACCTACTATTCCCGGATGATGGAGTTGCTGGGAATTGTTTTCTTTCTTCCGGCCGTTTTTTATGTTTTTTTGCATGAAGTTAGAAATATTATAGTGATTGCTCTTGTCATTCTTTTTTTTATCAGTCGTATAGTCATTTACATTGAATTATTAAATATTTTTGTTAAGAATAAGATCAGCCCTTTCTATTTTTTTATCTATCTTTGCGGGACTGAAATTGCACCTTATTTACTATTGTATAAAGGGGTGCTTTTTTTTATAACTATTGCAGGAGATAACATTATATGAATGTGCGGAAAGTAAAGAAAATTCTCATATCACAACCTAAACCGAATAGCGAAAAATCGCCCTATTACGAGATAGCGGAAAGGTTTCATGTCGATATGCATTTCTATCCTTTGATCAAAGTAGAGAGGGTTTCATTAAAAGAATTTCGTCAACAACGAATAAATATAATTGATTTCACGGCGGTTATTTTCACTGCGAGGACAGCGGTCGATAAATTTTTTTCTATCTGTGAGGAGATGAAGTTCGTGGTTCCCGAAACGATGAAATACTTCTGTATTTCGGAGACTGTTGCACTTTATCTGCAAAAATATATTGTTTATAGAAAACGAAAGATCTTTTTTAGCCAGACCGGTAAAATCGACGGGCTGAACAATGCTTTCACCAAACACGGCAAAGAAACATTTCTCTTCCCCGTTCCCGAAGAACACAATGATGAAGCGGTTAATTTCCTTGACCAGAAGAAGATAAGCTATATCAAGAGTGTGATGTACCGGACGGTAAGTAATGAGTTTGATAAAGATGAAACATTTGATTACGATATGGTTATCTTCTTTAGCCCGTTGGGAATACAATCGTTATTGAAGAACTTTCCCGGCTTCAAGCAGGGAGACACAGCCATAGGATGCTTTGGCAGCGCTACGGCGAAAGCGGTGACGGATGCGGGCCTGAGGCTCGATTGCGAAGCTCCGCAGCCTGATTATCCTTCCATGACTGCCGCACTGGAAGCCTTCCTGAAAGAAAACCACAAACATTATGTTTGATTTTTTCCGAATCTGTAACGATTAACTCCAAAAACAATTATCTTTGTCAATGTAATTGCTTTCGGAAGGATGGCACTTATTATGAAGCGTTTCGGGTTTACGAAAAAAGAGCGGATAACAGGCGAAAAAAGAATCGAGGCCCTCTTTGCACAGGGCGCATCCTTTATGTCGTACCCTTTTCGGGTTGTATATCTGGAAACGGCGCAAAACGGAGCAATGCCGTTGTCGATCCTCATTTCCATTCCTAAAAAGAGGATCAAGTCAGCGGTAGACCGTAACCGGATGAAGCGGCTGGCGAGAGAGGCCTACCGGCTCAATAAACATCTGTTCCTCTATCGGGAATCGGCGGAAAACGGACATTTGGACGTGGCATTTATCTGTGTGGCGGATAAGCAGTGCGATTATGCTACTGTGGAGAAAGGGATGCGGAAAGCTATGGGAGAATTGAATCACCGGATTGAAGAAAACAGTGCTGAAAATAATTAAGAACGTACTGACGTGGATATTACTTCTGCCGGTCTATTTCTACCGGTCTGTTATTTCTCCGCTCACGCCGTCCAGTTGCCGGTATACGCCTACCTGTTCGCAATATACGATAGAGGCGCTCAAAAAGCATGGGCCTTTCAAAGGTCTTTATTTGTCCGCCAAGCGTATCATAAGTTGCAATCCTTGGGGAGGGTCGGGGTATGATCCCGTGCCCGATCCTGAGCAGAAAAAACAAAAGCAGAAAGCAGAGGTCAATTAAAATATGGAATTTTACGACGTACACACCCATCAGATTTTTATAGAAGATAGCGACGACCCTTATCACTCGTGTATCTTCGACGTCTATCCCCTTGAATTTGAAGTAGCCAAAGAGTCCTATCCGCGTCATGCCTTTTCGTGTGGAATCCATCCCTGGTATTCGGAAGAGAGCGATACTCAGATGGCTTATCTATCCGAAATTGCATCCGACCCCCGCATTATTGCCATAGGGGAAACCGGCCTGGACAGATTAAAAGGGCCTTCTTCCGACCTACAGATACCTGTTTTCAAAAAACATATCGAACTCTCCGAAAAATTGTCGAAACCGGTAATCATTCACTGCGTAAAGGCTTGGGAAGAGTTGATACGGATCAGAAGAGAGGTAAAGCCCACCCAGCCCTGGATTATCCATGGCTACCGCGGCAAACCGGAACTTACCGAACGGCTTGTCGGGGAAGGATTCCTTTTTTCTATCGGAGACAATATCAACGTAGATTCCATGCAATTGATCCCTCTCGGTTCCCTTTTCTGTGAAACCGATGAAGGAGAGATGCCTATCAGCCGGGTTTATCTTCAGACTTCGCGGGCGTTGAATATGAATGTAGAGGAATTTGCCGACAGAGTTACTGAAAATGTACGCCGGATATTCCCCACACTCCAGCCCCCCAAGCCCTATTCTCCCGACGAAGAAGAGTCGCTACAAGCCTAACAACTATTTTATTAAGTATTGCGCTATCCCTATTTACAGATTCTTTCAACGTTGAAAACTATTTTCTTCCGAAATCGGCGGGGATCTCGCCCCACAGTTTTGTTTCCCATTTCAGGATAGGGTTAGGATAGCTGTTGGATCGGAGCCAGGCTTCCGCCCGTTCAATCAAGTCGAAGATAGGTTTGTTTGCGGTAGTCTGCGCCAGTTTGGTATTACACTTTTTATTTGCTACCCATTTCATGGCATTCACGCTGTCGGAATATATGGGTATGGCGCTTTCTTTCTTTTTGAGCAGCGCCAGCGCATGTACAATCGCAAGAAATTCGCCGATATTGTTCGTTCCTTCTTCCATCGGGCCTACATGGAATATCTCGACGCTATCCGCCACAAATACGCCCCGGTATTCCATCAAACCGGGATTCCCGCTACATGCGGCGTCCACCGCGATACTTCCGGTCAGGATTTTTGCTGCGGACTTCGGGGATGTGCCGGATTTTACCTTTTTCGCGTGTGGGTTGTTCAGGGATTTCCACGGATTGCCGGAGAAAGCCTTTTCAGCTTCCTCCTGGGTTGGGAAAGATTTGTAAAGGGCATTCTCAAAACCGGAAACCTGCGCCTCACATTCTTCCCAGGAGTTGTAGATACCCGGTTTTACTCCTTTCCAAACAACATAGAATTTCTTTTTAGCCATCAACCGTTTTTTACATCGATTCGAGGAAATAGGGAGTTAACCTCTCTTCCGGATCGGGATTGACGGATTTCTCCTCTATCGTAACGATGCTGTCCACAATAAATTTGGTATATCCGCGCCAAGGCAACACGCCGAAATACTCCTTATAATGCAACTGCACATTCTTGCCGCCTGATATCATCAATCGCTTTGCAATATCTTCGTCTTCTACCGAGAAATCGAACTGGTTCGACTGCAAACCGCCGGGTTTGTCGGCGCGGAAACCCGACTGTATCAATTTGCCTTCGTAGGTCTTAAAGATGATCCCTTTATAGACCAGATAGTTCAGTTCTCCCGATTTTACCCCTGTTCCAAATACATAATAGAAACGTACATAGATAAAAATTCCGAGGGAAAGTATCAATATACCGACGAACCATCGCAACGCCTTGCGGGCCTTTTTCTTTTTAGGCTTTACATCATCCATATCAAAAATAATTTATTTGAAACCGTAAAGATACCTCTTTTTTGACTTTTTATGGAAATCGCAGTGTAAAAACAGTAGTAATTCCCCGATTTATGGTATATTTGCGCTTTGCGATATTCGGCTTTGCCGTTATTCGCGCTTCACACATAAATTTCAAATAATAACTGAACAACAACTAAATAACAATCGAATATTATTTTATGAACAGATTGATTGCGGTCTTTATTTTTCTTCTGGCGGCGGTAACTATTTCGGCGCAAGGTGCATATAAATTTTCGGTAATAAAGGAGAATCCTATTACACCGGTAAAGAACCAGGCCAGTTCGGGAACCTGCTGGAGTTTTTCGGGCGTGGGAATGTTGGAATCGGAACTGATTCGTATGGGCAAAGGGGAGTTCGATCTCTCGGAAATGTATATTGTACGCAAAAACTATGAAGACAAGGCACGAAAATACGCCCGTCTGCATGGTAATATCAATTTTGCAGGGGGCGGGTCTTTTGCCGATGTGGTGGAAACGATCAACGAATACGGAATCATACCGGATGATGCTTACCGCGGGCTCAACTACGGCTCCGAAACCCATAATCATGGCGAACTTGATAAGCTGCTGAGAGCATATATGGATGGAATTACCGGTATGCGGGAGCTATCTCCCGTTTGGTTCGACGGATTTTCGGGGATTTTAGATACTTATTTCGGTTCCCTGCCCGAAACATTCGCTTACCGGGGCAAACAATATACGCCGCATACCTTTAAGGATTTTCTCGGACTCAAACAAGACGATTATATCTCGCTTACTTCTTTTACGCATCATCCTTTCTATAA
>JAISZV010000342.1 GCA_031284475.1 Proteiniphilum sp.
TTTGATTTTTAAATTTATAAATATATCCAAACTACTATTTTTTAACATTATGATTCGGTAAAACGGCCTTTTTACGACCATATCTGTATTTTAGGTTCGGAAATATTCTATAATCATCTTTTTTATAGCATTATAGCATAGAAGTATAATTCATAATTAAAGTGTTAAACCGGAAAATATAGAAATGTAAATAATAACATTCCATAAAGAATTTACGGCCGCAACAAATGTATTGCTGCTTGCGATTTACATTTGTATCAGTTGTGCACTTGCTTGTAATATACATTTGTTTGTAAAAACTCATCATTTATTGAATTTACAAATCTATTTTTCGGGAGAATCATACAAATTCATACCGGTTTAGGCAGACGGACAAACAAACAATTCTCAGAGGTAAAAGAATCAATGTATCGCCTTGGAATATAGGTAGTCGCGGGCTTTTTTTCGTGTAAAAATTTTAACCGTAAAAAATATTTTATGAAATGGTGAACCGTTTACACTCTATTTCTGTTTAATAATACGATGTAATAATTACTTTAAAAACAGATCGGACATGCAATTACTTACAATAAGACTTTTTGCTGTTTTATTATTTACTTTTACCGCGATACATTGTAGCGGTCAGGACAGACAAAACCAAAAGAGCCTGCAAGCGGCAGGAAGCACGGAAAATCACCGGGATGTGGAAGGGGAAAAAACGCTGCACGATTTCACCGTAAAGGATATCGATGGGAACGATTTCAGCCTGTCCTCCCTGAAAAGGAAAAAAGTGCTGGTAGTGAATGTAGCTTCAAAATGCGGACTGACTCCCCAATATGAACAACTACAGGAGCTTTATGAAAAATACGGCCACCTGAACTTCGTGGTTATCGGTTTTCCTGCTAACAATTTTATGGAGCAGGAACCGGGTACTAATCTTGAAATCAAAGAGTTTTGCACTCTCAAATACGGGGTGACCTTTCCCATGATGGAGAAGATCAGTGTGAAGGGAGAAGATCAGGCTCCTTTGTACCAATGGCTCACAAAAAAATCAGAAAATGGAGTTATAGATCAAGAGGTAACCTGGAATTTTCAAAAGTTTATGGTGGATGAAGAAGGACGTTTGGTAGACGTCGTGATGCCCAAAGAAAGTCCCATGAGTGAGAAGATCGTAAATTGGATTACCGGAAATTAGTGCATAATCCGGTAAACCAGCTCTTTCAATAAATCGCCCTGCGACGCCGACACATTGTCCACTCCTTTTGAGCGGGCGTCGAACGTCCTCAGGTCGGAAATAATTTCCATCACTTTTTGGGCGCTATAATTGCGCAATCCCACCATATAGTCGCGGACAAAATAAGCAGACCTCATGTTCAGGGCATTCATGATGCTCTGTTCATCTTTAAGCGGCAACCAGTAGCACTCCAATAAACTACTGAAATAGTTGAACAGTACGGCGATGGTGGCCATCATAGGATTATCTTTCGGATTCTTATCAAAGTAATCCACTATCCGGTTGGCCGTTACGATGTTTTTAGAAATGATGGCTTTTTGTAGCTCAAAATTATTGTAATCCTTACTGATTCCTATATTTTTTTCGATCAGTTCCGAATTGATGCGCCGTTGCCCGTCCGGGAGGGCAACCTCTAACTTCTGAAGCTGGGGAATCAGTTTACTGATATCATTCCCTACAAAATCGGTCAGCATTTGCGCCGATTTCTCGTCGATAGCTATTTCTTTGTCTTTCAGCCAAGATTGGATAAAAGCAGGTATCTGGTTTTCATACAACTTCTTGGATTCGAATACTTCACCTGTTTTCAGGATACTCTTGACCACCGCTTTCCGCTTATCAACCGTACCATGCTTGTAATTGATCGCCATGATGGTAGAAGGCATCGGATTTTTCGCATACAGGTCGAGCTGTTCAAAATTGTCGAGGTTCTGGGCTTCTTTCACAATGATAAGCTGATACTCCGCCATCATCGGAAAACGGCGCGCAGAGGCGATAATGAGATTCACATCGGCGTCTACTCCGTAGAAAGTGAGCATATTGAAATCTTTCTCCGTTTCCGTGAGGACGGTATCGGAAAGTAACTCCGTCAGTACGTCTATGAAATAGGACTCATCTCCCATAAAAAGATAGAGCGGCTTGAAATGACGGTGTAAAATATCATTGCGGATAGTATTGAAAGACGATTGTGTGGATGCAGCCATTGATGCGATAGTTTTATGATCCCGACAGTCCGGGGCGACTTGTCCCTATTTACCGGGAAGTAGTGATGATTGATAAGCGAAATTAATATGCCGAAAAGTACAGGGTTACCAGTCGAACCTCAAATGCTTGATGGTGGAACCTCTGTTCATAATGGACGAAAGCGACTTGATGCCGATTTTTACATGCTCTTCTACAAAATTTTCCGTGATATGCCGGTCACTTTTCTCCGTTTTTACACCGGTAGAGATCAGCGGCTGGTCGGAGACTAACAACAGCGCTCCGGTAGAGATACGATTGGCAAAACCGCAGGTAAAAAGCGTGGCCGTTTCCATATCCACCGCCATGGCGCGTATCTGCCGCAGGTAATTTTTGAAATCATCGTCATATTCCCACACACGGCGGTTGGTGGTATAAACGGTACCTGTCCAGTAATCGCGGTTAAAGTCGCGCACGTTGGAAGAAACCGCCCTCAAGAGGCTGAATGCCGGTAAAGAGGGTACTTCGGGCGGAAAATAATCGTTCGACGTACCTTCTCCGCGAATAGCGGCAATGGGCAGAATATAGTCGCCCAGCCCGCTCCTCGATTTCAGTGCGCCGCATTTACCCAGGAAGAGCACTGCCAAAGGCGTTACCGCGCTCAACAGATCCATAACAGTAGCGGCGTTGGCGCTGCCCATCCCGAAGTTGATAATAGTGATCCCGTCGGCAGATGCATTGGGCATATTGGCGTCCAAACCGACTATGGGAGTATTGAAATGATCGGCAAAAATTTCGACATACTTCTGAAAATTGGTCAGCAAGACAAATTTCGTAAATTCAGCAAGCGGCCTTTTCGTATATCTGGGGAGCCAATTCTCCACAATTTCCTGTTTTGTCTTCATATTTCACCCTTTATTAGAAATTAGTTACCATATCCCCACCTTTACATCATTACATCATCGTTACGCCTTTCCCACACATTAGAGCAATATCCTTCTTGTTTTATCGCAAAAAGAGGTATTTTTGTGCCGGGCAAACCGTTATTCTGCAAACAAAGATACAAATGTGCGATTTAAATTTGCCATCTTTCGATACAAAAATCCGTAAAAAAAGCAATGGAATGGAGATCTTTGATCCCCTGCGGAAAAAATATGTGGCGCTCACTCCCGAAGAGTGGGTACGGCAGCATTTTGTCCATTATCTTATTTCGGAGAAGCAATTCCCCGCCTCGCTCATAG
>JAISZV010000068.1 GCA_031284475.1 Proteiniphilum sp.
TAGTTTTTTATTTTACTGATAATCTTTAGGTGTTATTTGCAGAGAACGGATAGTTCGTCCGTTCTCGTCATTGTAAACATATTCAATGGTCACATTGTTCTCTTTAAAAATACGGAGATCGGGATTTGATGAAAATTCTTTTCCGATATTTTCCTTTAATGCCTGCAATCCGTTCCGAACCAACGAATCGGGATTCGAGGTATTCAATACCGTATAACTATACCGGAATATATTCCCTGACGTTACGGAAGCTCTTTCAAACCGGGTAAACCGGTCGAGCATCACAGGAGCCGACTCATTGAGGTTGATTGCCATATCTTCGAGCTTCTTGTTGAGCGCTTTTTCATTTGAAGTGCACTGGATAAACAAAAAAAGGGAAACAAGGGAAAGAATGAAAATTATTTTTCGCATAGCTAAGTTTTATACCGCAAAAATAAATAAAGTTCAGGATATATAAAGAACATTTATAGCTAATTATCAACAAAAATAGAAAGAAATAGCAAAAAAAGCAGTACGCTTTATTGACGTAAACCTAAAAATATCACCATTTTGGCGGAGGTTTTTAATTTCTTTGGGGTTAATTCCCCGCCGCTTGCGGCGAAAAATAAAAATTATTCCTTGCTGATACCCCGTCCGCTTACGGTGGGGCAGTTCATCTCCGGTTTTCAATCCTGTGAAAGTGTCCCGGAAAAATCTCCGCTCCCAAATAGAGAAATCATCAAATCGCCAATCATTCAATCCCCTGGCGCATCTCGCCCTGTGACCGGTGTGCGGTAGGCAGTCCGTTGAGAATATATTATTAATTTTCAATACTTTGTCGTTGTCTGTTTTCAGGCTGCGCATGCCCGTTCATTTCTGTCCTTATAAAAATAAATTTCTGTCTATATAGAAATAAATTTCCGTCCGCATAGAAATTTCAGTGGATGCTCATGGAAATTTCAGGGGATGCGCATAGAAATTTACCTCTATCCCGACCGAAATTTATATTTGACACACAGCAATGGAAAAAATGTACAAGGCGCAAAAAGCATCTGGCAGAATGTCTCTCGACACTCTGCCAAACATGTTAACCTTAAATCTAATACTATTATGAAAAAACCACGGTGCAAATATAAAAAAGAAATCAAATCAAAGCAAATAATTTCAATAAAAAATAAAGAAATATTTTTTTCTGTCAAATTGTAAGCAAAATCAAACAACCGGTAAACCTATGCCTGTTATTTTACGGTACAGGTCAAGGGCATAGACGTCGGTCATACCGGAGATGTAATCGATCACTGATTGAATTTTCCCATACAGGCTTTGAGAATCAGTCTCATACTGCTCAGGAATCCTGTCAAGAAGCAATTTTGAATAGGCATGGCCGGGATTCCGAATGGCGTCCGTATATACATCCAGCAGATACCCTATGATCCGGTGACCGGCCAGTTCAATATCGAGCACATCTTTAGAACGGTATATATGTTGCAGGGCAAACTCCGCACACCGGACGTAAGCCTTTGCTACAACCGGGGTAACATTTCCGATAAGTGTGCCGACGAACTCTCCGGCAAGGATTCGATCTTCATTCGCAAGGAACAGCGCCGAACATTCGTCGACCAGCAGGCTGATCACGCCGGAACGCAAATAGGCGATCTGCTCGTTCACATCGTTTACATACGACAAATTCCTGATGCGCCGCAGCCGGCTCTCCCCCTCAAAGAAACCGAGCAGCAGTTCCAACACTTTTTCTGTGGAGAGCAGGCGCAATTTGTGCGCATCTTCTATATCCATTATCTGATAGCAGATATCGTCGGCGGCCTCCACCAGATAAACCAACGGGTAGCGTACAAACCGCAACGGCTGCTCGCCCTGCTTAAATATACCGAGGTCATCCGCAATCTGCCGGTAATCCTCCTCTTCGGAGGCAAAAAAGCCGAATTTATTTTTTCCTCCGCTCAGCGCCGAAGAGTAGGGATATTTTACGATAGAGGCCAGCGTGGAATAGGTCATCACAAAACCGCCTTTCCTTCTCCCCCGGAACTGATGCATCAGCAACCGTACGGCATTTGCATTCCCTTCAAAGCAGGTGAAATCGCTCCAGCGGCCTCCTTCTTTCTCCACTTCGCTCTTCAAACAGCTTCCTTCTCCTTCGGAAAAGAAAGTAGAGATCGCCTTTTCTCCTGAATGTCCGAATGGAGGATTTCCCATATCGTGCGCCAGACATGCAGCGGCAACAATCGATCCGATCTCCTCGAAATGAGCCTTTGAGTCAGGATATTTTTTGCGTAATTCACGCCCTGTATTCTCTCCCATCGAACGCCCCACGCTGGCTACTTCTAAGCTATGCGTCAACCTGTTATGCACAAAAACGCTTCCCGGTAACGGGAATACCTGCGTTTTGTTTTGCAGCCGCCGGAAAGGCGACGAAAAAATTAACCGGTCGTAATCCCGTTGATACTCCGTACGTTCGTGTTTCTTCGCATTATCATAATGCTCCATCCCGAACCGCTTTGCGGACAATAAGCGCTCCCAATCCATATAATTTTGTTTTATCGAATTCATACACCCCCGGCAAAATGCGCGCTACTAAAGAGATATTTCACAACGATTTTCCCTGTGCGTACAAAGATAACACCAACTATCCGAAAAACCTTGACATTTTTTTGATAAGATTATGGGGGCAATACCGGCAAAATCTCCGCAAATAAGAGTAAATTTGTACCCTTATTTACAGAAAGGTTTATCAATGACTGACATTATCAAGCACGAATGCGGGATTGCTGTAATCCGCCTTCTCAAACCCCTCGATTATTATTACAATAAATACGGGACGTGGCAATACGGACTTGACAAAATGTACCTGCTTTTGGAGAAGCAGCACAACCGCGGCCAGGAAGGCGCCGGACTGGGAGCGGTGAAATTGGAAGCCTCCCCCGGCAACGAGTATATTTTTAGGGAACGGGCGCTGGGAACGGGCGCCATTTCGGAAATATTTTCCCATGTGCACACTTCGTTCCAGCAATTCACAAAGGAACAACTTAGCGACATAGAGTTCGTCAAGAAAACGGTTCCTTTCGCTGCTGAGCTTTTCATCGGTCACCTGCGGTACAGCACTACCGGAAAGAGCGGCCTCACCTACGTGCATCCACTCTTGCGCCGGAACAACTGGCCATCGAGAAGCCTTGCCTTAGCGGGAAATTTTAATATGACCAACGTGGACGAGATGTTTCACCAACTTCTCCAGGAAGGGCAGCATCCGCGCGATTATGCAGACACGTTTGTCATGCTGGAATCCCTCGGTCATTACCTTGATCGTGAGGTACAATACCAGTACGACCACCTGAATAAAGAGCAAATGAACGGCCAGGAGGTGAGCCGCCGGATAGGGGAAAAACTCGACATCCCTTTTCTGCTGAAACGGGCCTCCGCAATATGGGACGGGGGGTATGCCCTCTGCGGCCTGATAGGCTGTGGCGATGCTTTTGTGCTGCGTGATCCCTGGGGCGTCCGCTCGGCATTCTACTACCACGACGATGAAGTGGCCGTAGTAGCGTCGGAACGTCCGGTTATACAAACGGCATTCAACCTGAAGAAAGACGATGTGCATGAAATTCAGCCCGGAGAAGCGCTCATAGTAAAGCGCAACGGCTCCATCAACCTGCATCAGGTTCAGGAGAAGAAAGAAAAAATCACTCCCTGCTCATTCGAGAGAATTTACTTCTCACGCGGCTCCGACCACGATATTTACCGGGAACGCAAAAAACTCGGCGAGTTGCTGGCCCCTAAAATCATGGAGGCCGTTGATGGTGATTTCGACAATACGGTCTTTTCTTTTATTCCCAACACGGCGGAAGTAGCCTATTTCGGTATGCTGCAAGGGCTGGAAGACCTCTTCAATCATAAAAAGGCGCGTACTATCCTCGAAAAGGGGAATTTACTGAGCAAAGAGGAGGTTGATAAAATCCTCTCCAAGCGGGTACGGTCGGAGAAAGTGGCGATCAAGGACATCAAACTGCGTACCTTTATCGCTGAAGGAAATACCAGGGACGACCTCGCCGCACACGTTTACGATGTAACTTACGGTTCATTGAAAAGAGGCGTTGACAGTTTAGTGATTATCGACGATAGTATCGTCCGCGGCACTACGCTCAAGCAAAGCATCATCAAGATACTGGACAGGCTCGATCCCAAAAGGATCATCATCGTATCTTCGTCGCCACAAATACGCTACCCCGACTGCTACGGCATAGATATGTCGAGAATGAGCGAGTTCATCGCCTTTAAAGCAACCATTGAACTGCTGAAAGAGGGCGGCATGCAACACGTGATCGACAAAACATACAAAAAATCGGTGGCACAGCGCCATTTGCAAAAGGAGCATATCGTAAATTATGTAAAGGATATTTACGCTCCTTTTACCGATGAAGAGATTTCCGGTAAAATAGCGCAGATGCTCACTTCTAAAGAGATAAAAGCAGAAGTGAAGATCGTTTTCCAAAATATCGAAGACCTGCACAGGGCATGCCCCAATCACCGGGGCGACTGGTACTTCTCCGGCGACTATCCCACTCCCGGAGGAAACCGGCTCGTGAACAACGCATTCATCAATTATATTGAAGGACAGGAGAACAAAGCGCATCAATATTCGTTAAACTTCTCAAAGAACGAGGAATGATTGAACGCATCATTATCATAGAGAATGTAGATCCGGTTATTTTCTTCGGCATTAACAATAGTAACATACAGTTAATCAAGACGCTGTACCCAAAACTACGCATTGTAGCAAGGGGTAACGTGATTAAAGTAATCGGCGAAGAGGAAGAGTTGGACGGTTTTGAAAAGAAGATTCATGAACTGGAAAAGTTCAGCAACGAGATGAACGTGCTGAACGAAGATGATATTCTGGATATTATGAAAGGTAAGGCGCCCGCCATAGTGAATGTGGATAACCTTATCATCCACGGACTGAATGGGAAACCCATCCTGGCCCGTACCGCCAATCAGAAGAAATTGGTAGAAGCGTTCGACGAAAACGACATGGTGTTCGCCATCGGCCCGGCAGGCTCCGGGAAGACTTATACCGCCATCGCACTGGCGGTAAGGGCGTTTAAGACAAAGAAAATACGAAAAATCATCTTGAGCCGTCCCGCCGTGGAAGCGGGCGAAAAGCTGGGCTTCCTGCCCGGAGATATGAAGGAGAAGATCGATCCCTACTTGCAGCCGCTTTACGATGCGCTGGAGGATATGATCCCTCCCCTGAAATTAAAAGAATACATAGAAAACAAAATCATACAGATCGCCCCGCTCGCATTTATGCGGGGACGTACGCTGAACGACGCCGTTATTATTCTGGACGAAGCGCAGAATACTACCAAGCCGCAGATAAAAATGTTCCTGACACGGTTGGGGTTGAACGCCAAAATGATCATCACGGGAGACGTTACGCAGATCGACCTGCCCCAATCGCAGCAGTCGGGATTAATCCACTCCATGCAAGTGCTGAAAGATATTAAAGGTATCGCTACGGTGGAGTTCAACAAAAAAGATATTGTGCGCCACAAACTTGTACAGAAAATAGTGGAAGCGTATGAAAATTCTGAGTGCAAGTAAATCATTGAATCACCAAATCATCAAATCAATTAATATGGATGCATTGACAAGAACAGATTACAATTTCCCCGGCCAAACGGGAGTGTATCACGGAAAAGTACGCGATGTATACAGCATCGGGAAAGAGACGCTGGTAATGATCGCCACCGACCGTATTTCGGCATTCGATGTGGTATTGCCAAAAGGTATTCCATACAAAGGACAGGTACTGAACCAGATCGCCTCGAAATTCCTCGACGCCACCGCCGATATAGCGCCCAACTGGAAAATAGCCTCTCCCGACCCGATGGTGACAATAGGCCATCATTGCGAACCCTACAAGGTGGAGATGGTGATCCGCGGTTATATTACCGGAAGCGCATGGCGTGAATATAAAAAAGGAGCGCGTACGCTATGCGGCCTCCCGCTACCGGAAGGATTGCGCGAAAACCAGCAATTTGAAACGCCCCTGATCACTCCTACTACGAAAGCTGATGAAGGGCATGACGAAAATATTTCAAAAGAAGAGATCATTGCACGGGGATTAGCAAGCAGGGAAGAGTATGAACAACTGGAAAAATATACTTACGCACTGTTCAGACGCGGCACGGAAATGGCTGCGGAGAAAGGATTGATTCTGGTAGACACCAAATATGAATTTGGCAGGAAAGACGGCAAGATATACCTGATCGACGAGATCCACACGCCCGATTCGTCCCGTTATTTTTACAGTGAAGGCTACCTGGCGCGCTTCGAGAATGGAGAGGAACAAAAGCAACTCTCCAAAGAGTTTGTCCGCAAATGGTTAATGGACAACGGATTTCAAGGACAGTCCGGACAACAGGCGCCCGAAATGACCGATGAATACTGCCGGAGCGTATCGGAACGATACATCGAACTGTACGAGAAAATTGTGGGGGAAAAATTTGTGAAGGCCGATACGGATAATCTGGAATCGCGCATTGAAAAAAATATCTTTGAATATTTACAAGCCCGCTGATACCAGCCATATTCAATACTGAAACAATGACCTACAAAGTAGAAAAGGTAAAACCCTATCACCCGGATCAGCCCAAGAAGGAGCAGGTAATACGGATGTTTGACCGCATCGCGCCCACCTACGACAAAATGAACGGCGCACTGTCGCTGGGGATTGACGGTTACTGGCGGAGCGACGCGCTGAAAGAACTGCGGAAATATCCCCACAAACAACTACTGGATATTGCCACCGGTACCGGCGGCTTCGCTATCCTGGCGCAAAAGATACTGCAACCGAAGAAGATCACGGCTGTAGACGTCTCCGAAGGAATGATGAATATCGGCAAAGAAAAAGTAAAGGCAAAAAAATTACAAGATATCATCACGTTTGAAGTACAGGATTGCGCAAACCTGACTTTTGCCGACAATAGTTTCGATGCAGTTACTATCGCTTTCGGAGTACGTAATTTTGAAGATATTGATAAAAGTTTTCAGGAAGTACTCCGCGTACTGAAACCGGGAGGAGCGTTTCTTTTTATCGAACTTACCACGCCGCAGGAAACGCCCATGAAACAGTTGTATGCCGCTTATACCAAATATGTGCCGCCGGTTTTGTCCGGTATTTTTGCGGCAGAACAGCGGGCGTACAACTACCTGCCTGAATCCATTGCCGCTTTTCCGCAGGGAAGAGAGATGATGCTGATATTGAAGAAGAACGGATTCACCCGTATCCGGTTAAGAAGATACACGCTTGGCATTACTACTTTGTATATTGCAGAGAAACCTATTAATTGATGTGATGATGAAATGATTTAGCGATGTGATGATGAAAAAAAATCGTTAAATCATTAAACCGTTAAATCGTTAAATCAAACAGATGGATACATACGGACTGATCGGCTTTCCCCTGAAACATTCTTTCTCCGCAACATTCTTCACGGAGAAGTTCCGGCGTGAGGAAATCGACGCCGAATACCTCAATTTCGAGATCGAAGACGTCCGGGAAATCCGCCGTATCATCCTGTTCAACCAGCAGCTAAAAGGGTTGAACGTCACCATTCCCTATAAGGAGCAAGTAATTTCTTTTCTGAACGAGATTTCGCCGGAAGCCCGGAAAATCGGCGCGGTAAACGTGGTCAAAGTGGACAGGAAACCGGGGGATATGTATTACTACAAGCTCACCGGCTATAATACGGATTATACAGGATTTAAACAGTCGCTCGAACCGCTGCTGCACCACTCACTGCAAGGTAATACTTCTCAAAGTCGCACATTTCACAGCCGGCCACCTCATAAGAAGGCGCTGATACTGGGTACCGGCGGAGCATCGAAAGCAGTTGCACAAGCGCTTACGGATATGCAGATCGATTGGGTATATATATCACGCACTCCCGGAAGCGGCAGGTTGACTTACAACGACCTCTCCCCTGCGGTCATCTCTGAACACACCCTTATTATAAACGCTTCTCCGGTGGGAACTTTCCCGGAAACAGGTCATTGTCCCGACATTCCGTATGAACTTCTCACGCCCTGCCACTTATTGTATGACCTGATCTATAACCCCGAAGAGACTTTATTTCTCCAAAAAGGAAAGGCGCAGGGAGCAACAATCAAAAACGGCAGGGAGATGCTGGAACTCCAGGCGCTGGCTGCATGGAATATATGGAACAGTGAAGATAAAAAATAACCGGCCTGCTTTATACTTATCAATGGCTTTTATTTTTTCCGGATCGTATGGAACTCTTGATGGAGGCGTTTCAGCATTTTTTCCATATCCATATTTTTCACAAAACTAAAGTTTCAGATTCTTATTAATTTGAATGCAAAGATACGGCATTAATCCTTACGCCAATGTTCGTAATCAGTATAAGTATGTCTATTTTCGGTACATGCGGTAAAGATAAAGCGGAAGTTATACAGTGCCTTACCCTGAAAAAAATCATAAAACAGAAATCTCATTGCAAGAAACAGAAATGCGCGTGCAACCTGGTAATGTGTCAGTGTAAACAACAGATGCGCGTGTAAGAAACAGGATTTTCAATGTAAAAAACAGAAAAATCAAAATCAAATGCAGGATTTTCCGTAGGCACATTCTCCGGTATCAACCCAAATAATGAAGGGCTGTTTCCATGTATACATAAGATGGCCCGGAAAGGTTTCATAAATTTCCGAAACCATATCAAGACACGTTCTAAATAGTGTCAATTAAAGAAATATTTCATTAAACACTCCTGTCTAAACAGATAAAAAGTTGTACTTTTGCAGTACTGAATAACAGCTTTATTTCGGTAACAGCGAACCCGGGACGTAAAAAACAATAAATCAAAATAATTTTAAAAAGAGAGCTTTATGAGTTGGCTTATCAAATCATCTATCGGGCGGAAGTTTGTCCAAAGCATTTCCGGCCTTTTTCTGATTCTGTTCCTGCTTTTCCACATGTCGATGAACCTGGCGCTCATCTTCAGTTACGAGACCTACGATTTCATCGCCAACGAGTTGCTTGGCGCTAACTGGTGGGCGGTCGCCGCAACGGGTGTTCTGGCCCTGGGATTTATCATCCACATTGTGTACGGTATCATCCTCACGTTGCAGAACCGGAAAGCCAGGGGAAAAGACAGGTATGTTTTCGCGAGCAAAACCCCAACCACCTGGTCATCGCAAAACATGTTTATTTTGGGGCTGTTTTTATTATTGTTCCTGATCGTGCATTTTTACCAGATGTGGTATCAGATGCAGTTCAAAGAACTCCTTGGAATTGAAGGATTCCGGCACGACAGCGCGCAGTTGGTAACGGAAGTATTCTCCCAGCTTTGGGTTGTGATTGTCTATGAACTGGCCTTCCTCGCCTTATGGCTCCATCTGACGCACGGCTTCTGGAGCGCTCTCCATACTGCCGGCCTGAACAATACCGTGTGGATAAAACGGATCAAAGCGCTTGGGAACGTCATAGCGACCATTATATGCCTGGGATTTGCGATTGTACCCATAGCCGTATATCTCGGATTCTCTAACTTATTAGGATAACAAAAGAAACTGAATATTATGAACAAGATAAATTCCAAAATACCCGAAGGAGCTCTCACCGAGAAATGGACCAATTACAAGAACCATCAAAAGTTAGTGAATCCGGCCAATAAACGCCGCCTCGACATCATTGTCGTAGGTACGGGACTGGCCGGCGCATCGGCAGCCGCATCATTGGGCGAACTCGGTTTCAATATACTTAATTTCTGCATCCAGGACTCTCCCCGTCGCGCGCACTCTATCGCCGCGCAGGGAGGTATTAACGCCGCAAAAAACTATCCTAACGACGGCGATTCCGTTTACCGGTTATTCTATGATACGATCAAAGGGGGTGACTACCGCGCCCGCGAAGCCAACGTATACCGTTTGGCGGAAGTATCTAACAGCATCATCGACCAATGCGTGGCGCAAGGAGTTCCTTTTGCGCGCGAATACGGCGGACTGCTCGACAACCGCTCGTTCGGAGGGGCGCAGGTGTCCCGTACATTTTACGCCCGCGGGCAGACGGGGCAGCAGCTTCTTTTGGGCGCCTACTCGGCATTGAGCCGCGCAGTACACCGCAAACAGGTGAAGCTCTATACCCGTCATGAAATGGTGGATTTAGTAATCATCGACGGACGTGCGCGGGGTATTATCGCCCGCAACTTGGTCACCGGAAAACTGGAACGTTTTGCCGCCCATGCCGTGGTAATCGCCACAGGAGGATATGGCAACACCTTCTTTCTGTCCACCAACGCAATGACTTCCAACGGTTCGGCTGCATGGCAGTGCCACAAGAGGGGAGCCTACTTTGCCAACCCCTGTATGGCACAGATACACCCCACCTGCATCCCGGTACACGGAGAGTTCCAGTCGAAACTGACCCTGATGTCGGAGTCGCTGCTCAACGACGGACGCATCTGGGTACCCAAAAAGCAGGAAGACGCGAAAGCCATCCGCGAAGGGAAACTGAAACCGACCGACATAAAGGAAGAAGACCGCGACTACTATCTGGAACGCCGTTACCCGGCATTCGGAAACCTTGTGCCGCGCGACGTGGCGTCACGCGCCGCAAAAGAACGTTGCGACGCAGGTTATGGCGTAGGCAACACCGGACTGGCGGTTTACCTCGATTTTGCCGACGCTATCAACCGTCTCGGCAGGGATGTGGTGGAAGCCCGCTACGGCAACCTGTTTCAGATGTATGAAAAAATTGTGGATGACAATCCATACGAAACGCCCATGATGATTTATCCCGCCATTCACTACACAATGGGGGGAATCTGGGTTGATTATGAACTGATGACCTCTGTGCCGGGACTGTTCGCCATCGGCGAAGCTAATTTTTCCGACCACGGCGCGAACCGGTTAGGCGCTTCGGCGCTGATGCAAGGGCTGGCCGACGGTTATTTCGTACTTCCCTACACCATACAGAATTATCTGGCCGACCAGATCAATGTGCCGCGCTTCAAAACCGATGCGCCGGAGTTTGAAAAGGTCGAAAAAGAGATCAACGACAGGATAGACCGGTTGATGAACATCAACGGAAAACACTCCGTAGATCATATCCATAAGGAGTTGGGCCATATCATGTGGGATTTCGTAGGCATGGGCCGCAACGCCGAGGGGCTGAAAAAGGCCATTGAGAAGTTGAAAGAAGTGAAAAAGGATTTCCAGACCAACTTACGCATACCGGGCAACAAAGAAACGCTCAATGTGGAACTCGAAAAGGCGTTGCGCCTGGCCGACTTCATTGAGATCGGCGAACTGATAGCCCGCGACGCCCTCAACCGCGAAGAGTCCTGCGGAGGCCACTTCCGTATTGAACACCAGACCGAAGAAGGAGAAGCGCTGCGCCACGACGACCGGTTCTCTTATGTTTCCTGTTGGGAATACCAGGGAGAGGATAAAGATCCGGTTATGTATAAAGAAGCGCTCGACTATGAATTTGTGGTTCGCCAACAAAGGAACTACAAATCATAAACGCGGATGAAAACGGGTAAACTTTAAAACAACAAAACGATCATGGATAAAGATATTAACATAAAAGTAAAGGTTTGGCGCCAGAACGGGCCGAAAGAAAAAGGGCATTTTGAAACCTACCCATTGGGAAATATCTCACAGGGGAGTTCATTCTTAGAGATGCTCGATATTCTGAATGAGCAGCTTATCAACCAGGGAAAAGAACCTGTGGTTTTCGACCACGACTGTCGCGAAGGTATTTGCGGCATGTGCAGCCTCTATATCAACGGACACCCTCACGGCCCCGACCAGGGCATTACTACCTGCCAGTTGCACATGCGCCAATTCAACGACGGGGATACGATCACCGTGGAACCGTGGCGTTCTGCCGGTTTTCCCATCGTCAAAGACTTGATGGTAGATAGAATGGCTTTCGACAAGATCATTCAGGCAGGCGGTTATGTTTCGGTCAATACCGGCGGCGTTCCCGACGCAAACGCCATTCCCATTCCGCGCAACGACTCCGAAATGGCGATGGACGCCGCAGCATGTATCGGATGCGGCGCCTGCGTAGCGGCATGTAAAAACGGATCGGCCATGCTCTTTGTGTCGGCCAAGGTGAGCCAGTTGGCGTTGCTGCCGCAAGGCCGCGTGGAAGCCGCCAAACGCGCCAAAGCGATGGTGGCGAAAATGGATGAACTGGGCTTCGGTAACTGTACCAATACCGGCGCATGTGAAGCGGAATGTCCGAAGAACATCTCCATCACCAATATTGCACGGTTGAACCGCGAATTTTTGAAAGCGAAGTTTAAAGACTAAACGGTTATAATCCCGCACCTGAAAAGCGTTTCTACTCTGTAAAAGAGTCAGGG
>JAISZV010000091.1 GCA_031284475.1 Proteiniphilum sp.
GGGGAGGTTGGATTTCCCGGCTTCGGCTTCGGGCGAAACGCCGGTAACGGCAATGCCTTTGCTGACCGTCCCGAAGGAGGCCATTGCAAAAGTCTCCACGCGGGGCGAAACATTCGCTACATTATCTATATGGGCGAGGCGGGAGAGGGTTTCCGCATCCATCGTCATAAAGTTGTCCACTACTTTATCATCCCAGTACCCCTTGCCATGAATCTGTATATGTCCTGTCTGGGTGCGGAGGGTGTTGTCGATCACCTGTTCCCACACCCCTTCAATCTGGCAGGTCATCACGGTGCAAAAGAAGACGGCAAAGAAGATTGAGGCCATCGTAATAATCGCCCGCCGCCGGTTACGCCAAATATTTCTCCAAGCTAATTTTATCATCGCTGTTTGTTTTCCGGAATTTGCCGGATAGTTTGTATATCCTGTGAATCCCGTTTAATTAATCTTTTTCATATTCTGCTGGGAAAAGAAACTTTCTTCAACGGCTACATCGAAATCATATTTGATTATCGTCATCACCGTTTTCTGGTTCGGTTTGTCGGCGGGGACAACTTCCATGTGCGACATGAGTTTACGGCGGCCGTAAGTGCGCACGTCGAAACCGTTGAAGGTGTTTATCAGGAACTCGTCTTCGTCGTAGAACTCTGTCTTTATCTCCATGAAATCCTCTTTGGAAATCCACATCACTACCTTGCCCCAAACCACGGCGGCCTCTTCCTTAGGGATGAGTATCACCTTGTAGCAGTCGTATTCGCGCACCTGTTCCGTCTTCTCCAACCGGTGCGTGTAGTCTTTTACCGACGACGACTCGCGCACCATATCATCGTTGGTGAAATCGCTTCCCATCCACGATTGCCCCATGACCGACGACGACATTTTAATCATCCGCCCGATGCCCGGCTGCCAGTTCCAGAGGTCTTTTTGCCGTTTCAGGAAAGCCTGTCCTTTTTCCTTGGCCGGCGAAGTGATCAAGGTAAGCGAATAGTCGTCGCCTTTTGCCCACGCCTTCATGCCGATTTCGCGCGACCAGGTGGGGCGCACGATTGTCATCTTAATCTCGGAATACAAACTATTCCCCCTGCGGTTTTCATCCGCCCGTTTCACTATCTCCGTAGCGCTCAGGCTTTGCGCCCGCAAATTAGCGGCGCACAATACACCCAATAATACACAAACCAATATCCGTTTCATTGTAATATAATTTTTTAATCTTCTTTTGCGCCCCATCGTTCCCTGGCAAAATCCATCAGCGCCGGTTTCAGCAAATCCATCGGGACAGCCTTTTGCCCGTTGCCGAATAGCGCCAGAATGGAGTAACCTTTTGAGAGGGTGGAGAGGAGCAGCATTTCATGGATAGCCCTTTCGCCGAAACGTTTTTGGAAAAACGACTGCAATGAGTCGATGTTAACGGAGGTTTCCGTCAACGGTTCCAGGCGTTGCGCGATACCGGGCTGGGTGCTCAAGGTAGTAAAGAGTTTGTAGAAATGGCTTTGCTCGGTTATTATATCAAACATTTTTTCGATGTTGTCAATAAGCGACTCGTTGGTGAGTTCTCCCTGAAAAAGCCCGGCTTCCAATACTTTCCGAACCCCTGTAAGGAATATCTGCCGAAGCAAATCTTCTTTGTTCTCGAAGTAGGTATAGACCAATCCTTTGGCAATCCCTGCCTGGGTAGCGATTTTGTCGATGCTCGTGTGGGCATATCCTTCCTCCGCAAACAGTTGCATGGCGGTATCCATTATCAGTTGCCGTTTCTCGGCGCGTATGGCTTCATTTTGTTCTTTTGTTCTCGGCATAGCAATATTTATTTTTGACTGAACGACCGGTCAAAGTTAAATAACTTATTTGAACAGGCAAAGGTCAGCGATTCTTTTTTGTGATTTTTAACTCTATCCCAAAAATAGGATTCCGGGCTTTAACCGGTTTGTACTGATTTAAAGGCGGGATATTTGGCAAAGATTATCGGTTTTTTTTGTAATTTTGAACCCTATTTCAAAAAATATCGGGACGCCGGGTTTCAACAGGTTTTTATATTGATTTAAAATAGGTTGGAAAACCAACCATCAATCCGTATCAACCTGCGCCAATCTGTGCCGGCCTCATGCAATCTTAACAGAATGAACATTTCGTACAACTGGCTCAAAGAGTACCTTCAATTTGACCTGTCGCCGCAGGAAACAGCCGACGCGCTTACCTCCATAGGACTGGAAACAGGGAGCGTGGAAGAGATACAAACCGTCAAAGGGGGGATGGAAGGCCTGGTGATAGGAGAAGTGCTTACGTGCGCGCCCCATCCCAATTCCGACCACCTGCACCTGACTACCGTAGATATAGGCAACGGCGAAGAACCGCTGAAAATTGTCTGCGGCGCGCCCAACGTGGCAGCCGGACAAAAAGTGGTGGTAGCCGCCATCGGCGCGAAATTGTATTTTGGTGATGATGAGATCACGATAAAGCGTTCCAAGATACGCGGCGAAGAGTCGTTCGGGATGATCTGCGCCGAAGACGAGATCGGCGCCGGCGCTTCGCACGACGGTATTATTGTACTACCGGAAAACGCCAAAGCAGGAACGCCGGCTAAAGAGTACTACAACGTAACAAGCGACTATCTGCTGGAAGTAGATATTACCCCCAACCGCATCGACGCCGCCTCCCACTTTGGCGTGGCGCGCGATCTGGCGGCATGGCTGAATCAAGCGGGGAAGCCTTATAAACTCACAAAACCGTCCGTAGAAGAATTTTCTGTCGATATCCGGGAGGGAGGTATCGAGGTAATCGTGGAGAACAGGAACGCCTGCCCGCGCTACTCAGGGCTGACCATCCGCGGCGTAACGGTGAAAGAAAGCCCCGGCTGGCTGAAAAGCAAACTGTTGCTGATAGGGCTTCGTCCCATCAATAATATAGTAGATATTACCAATTTCGTACTTCATGAAACAGGACATCCGATGCATGCGTTCGATGCGGCGCGGATCACCGGAAACGAGGTGACGGTACGCGCCATGCCCGAAAAAACCAAATTCGTCACATTGGATGAAGAGGAACGCGAACTGAGTGAGAACGACCTGATGATCTGTAACTCCGAAAAGGGGATGTGTATCGCCGGCGTATTCGGCGGATTAGAATCGGGCGTGACCGAAAAAACAACCGATATTTTCCTGGAATCGGCCTATTTCAATCCCACATGGGTACGGAAAACCGCACGCCGCCACGGATTGAATACCGATTCGTCGTTCCGTTTTGAACGAGGCGCAGACCCCGCCAATACGGTCTATGTATTGAAACGGGCTGCCATGCTGGTGAAAGAACTGGCCGGCGGCAAAATAGAGGGCGAGATTCGCGACATTTATCCTGTTCCCATAGAAAGGGCGCGGGTAAATCTCTCTTATGATAAAATAAACAGGCTGATTGGGAAAGAAATACCGGAAGAGACTGTAAAAAACATTCTGAACAGCCTGGAGATTGAAATAGAAAACGAAACGGACGGCGAACTCACGCTGCGTATTCCCACCTACCGCGTGGATGTAACGCGCGGCGTGGATGTGATTGAAGACGTTCTCCGCATCTATGGGTACAACAACGTGGCGGTCAGCGATTCATTAAAGGCAAATCTCTCATCCCAAATGCCCGCAGACCGTAAACAGAAACTGCAAACACTGATCTCCGAACAACTTACGGCGAACGGTTTCAACGAGATTTTGAATAACTCGCTCACGAAAAAGGGGTATTATGAACCCCTCGAAACCTATCCGGCTTCACGCTGCGTTCCACTGCTGAACCCGCTGAGCAACGACCTTAACGTAATGCGGCAAACACTGCTTTTCGGGGGATTGGAGAGCATTGCATACAACCGCAACCACAAACACGGCGACCTACGGTTCTATGAATTTGGCAACTGCTACTTCTTCGACGCGGAAAAAAAGAATACGGAAAACGTCCTCGCCCCTTATTCCGAAGAATTTCATATCGGATTATGGATATGCGGCAAACGCACCCATAAGAACTGGGCGACCGCCGGAGAACAAAGTTCCGTCTTTGAACTGAAGGCGCATGTGGAAAATATCCTGAAAAGAATGGGGATCAATGGAAACCAGGCGTTCTTTGAAGCAGGGCAAAACGAACTGTTTTCCGTAGCCATGAACGTAAAAACCCACAAACGTTCCATTGGGAGCTTCGGCATTGTTTCTCCGGAAATAGGTAAAAAATTCGATATTGACACGGAGGTGTTCTTCGCCGAAATGAACTGGGATCTGCTGATGAAAGAATCCGAAAAGCAACCGGTGCGTTTTTCCGAAATAGCCAGATTCCCCGCCGTAAGCAGAGACCTGGCACTGCTGGTCGATAAAGAGACTACCTTTGCCCAAATCCGGCAAATCGCCCTCAAATCGGAAAAGAAACTACTCAGGCAGGTATCGCTCTTCGATGTATATGAGGGGAAAAACCTCCCCGAAAGCAAAAAATCCTACGCAGTCAACTTCCTGTTGCAGGACGAAGAAAAAACGCTTAACGACAAACAGATCGACAACGTGATGCTGAGTATCAGAAAGAACTTGGAAAGTGAGTTGGGAGCGCAGTTAAGATAATCAATACGCAATAAGGATAAAGAAATTTGATAACAGACAGGTAAAAAATAACAATACAATAATATAATGGGAAGAGCATTTGAATATAGAAAAGCAACCAAGCTGAAACGCTGGGGCAATATGGCCCGCGTATTCACAAAATTAGGGAAACAGATCACTATTGCCGTCCGTGAAGGCGGCCCCGACGCCGATACCAATCCGCGTTTGCGCGTGCTGGCACAGCAGGCGAAGAAAGAAAATATGCCGAAAGAAAACGTGGAGCGCGCCATCAAAAAGGCAACCGACAAAGATCATTCCGATTATAAGGAAATGGTATATGAAGGATACGGGCCTTACGGCGTCGCAATCGTGGTGGAAACGGCTACCGATAATCCCACGCGCACCGTGGCGAACGTCCGCAGCTATTTCAACAAACACGGGGGTTCATTGGGAACCAGCGGAAGCCTGGAATTTCTGTTCGACCACAAATGCGTATTCAAGATTGCCTCCAAAGAGGGTATTTCGCTGGAAGAACTGGAACTCGAACTGATCGACTACGGCGTGGATGAGGTGGAGGCCGACGAGGACGAAATTCTTCTCTACGGCGATTTCAAATCCTATGCCGGCGTTCAGGGTTACCTGGAAGAGAACGGTTTTGAGATCCACTCGGCAGAGTTCGAGCGTATTCCAACCGATACCAAAACGCTCAATGACGAGCAACGCGCGCAGATCGAAAAACTATTGGAAAAATTTGAAGAGGACGAAGACGTGCAAAACGTCTTTCACAATATGGCGTAGGGAACGCAAGTTTTTACAATATGTTTTCTTTCCGTTGAGAAAGTATTATCTTTTTCAGTTGAAAGGAAAATGCACTACCCGATAATTTCTTTGACAATCCTCAGGAAGTCTTCCGGGTTTCTTCTGCAATCCCATACCGAAACGATGTACACTACCTCATTTAGCGTAAAGAATACAACCTTGTAGTGCCTTAACACTACCAGCGAGCGGAACTCAATCCCAGCCCGCCCAAAGCATCCTCGGTTCGCGCTATCTGAGGGAGTGCCGCCAGGCGTTCTATCTCGTCCAGTATGCCGTTGTAAACCTTTGCTGCATTCACCTTGCTGTCGCGGGCAATAAAATCATGTATATCTTCGAGTTGCTTTCTGGCCGCCAGATAAAATTTGATCTTCATCCGGGAAATAGTTTTCTCATATCCTCCATATCCGTATAGTTGACCCCGGCCTTTGCGTCTGCCGCCGCTTTTTCGGCCAGGGTACGATATAGTTCCCGCGGATAGGGGCGGTTGTCTTTGAGCTTTACCGTATCTATAAAAGCCAGCACGGCATTGTACATGTCCCTGCTGTTTATCTCCGACAACAAGTTGTCTTTTTCCTGCTTATTTAAAACGATGGACTTTTCCATAATTATTATTTTTTTCAGTTGGAAATAAAAATAGATACCCCGTTAGCGTTCCCGCCTTCCCTTATAGGATAGTTCCCCGACACATCCAATACTTTCGCCGGTTTGTTTATAACCTCAAAGGAAGGCAGGTTGTCTCCTCGCTCATACGGCCATTACCCTGTACAAACTTATCCTGGCGGTCACTTCCTCCTGCATTTTTTCAAGGCTGTGATGCGCCCTCTTTTTATCAGGAAAAAATTACCTGATCTTCCTGTAACCGTAAACGGCGCGGTCGCCCAGTTCTTCTTCGATACGGAGCAACTGGTTGTACTTGGCCATACGATCTGAACGGCTCAGAGAACCGGTTTTGATCTGTCCGGCGTTGGTAGCCACAGAAATATCGGCAATGGTTGCGTCTTCGGTTTCACCCGAACGGTGCGAAGTTACGCTGGTATATCCGTTTCTGTGCGCCATTTCAATAGCATTCAGCGTTTCGGTAAGCGTTCCTATCTGGTTCACTTTGACCAGTATGGAGTTGCCGCAACCCTCTCTGATACCTCTTTCAAGGAACTCAACATTGGTTACAAACAGGTCGTCGCCTACCAACTGGCATCTGCCGCCGATACGGTCGGTAAGTATTTTCCATCCTTCCCAGTCGTTCTCGCTCATCCCGTCTTCTATGGAGTCGATAGGATATTTCGTGATCAGTTCTTCGAGATAAGCCACCTGTTCTTCGCGCGAACGTTTTTTTCCGTTGGCGCCTTCAAACTTGGCATAGTCATATACGCCGTCCTTGTAAAATTCGGATGAAGCGCAGTCAAGCCCAATCATTACATCTTTACCCGGCTCGTAGCCTGCACTCTTGATAGCGGTCAGGATCGATTCGAGGGCTTCTTCGGTGCCTCCCGCCAGATTGGGCGCAAAACCGCCTTCGTCGCCTACGGCAGTGCTCAGGCCTTTGCCGTGAAGCACTTTCTTCAAAGCGTGGAATACTTCGGCGCCCATACGCAGCCCTTCTTTGAAAGAACCGGCGCCTACGGGGCGGATCATAAATTCCTGGAACGCAATGGGAGCGTCGGAGTGAGAACCTCCGTTGATGATATTCATCATCGGCACAGGCAATACATAGGTGTTGGCGCCGCCAATGTAACGATAGAGCGGCAGGCCCAGATAATTGGCGGCAGCTTTGGCTACCGCGAGAGATACGCCTAAAAGGGCGTTTGCGCCGAGGTTCGATTTTGTCTTCGTACCGTCCAGTTCAAGTAACCGGGCGTCGATCTGATTCTGTTCCAGCACATTCATACCCAACAGGGCCGGCGCTATGGTATCGTTGACATTTGCCACCGCTTTCAACACGCCTTTTCCTAAGTAACGGCTTTTGTCTCCGTCGCGGAGTTCCAACGCTTCGTTCTCTCCTGTGGAAGCGCCCGATGGAACGGCGGCGCGTCCAAATGCGCCCGATTCCGTCAACACATCCACTTCAACGGTCGGATTGCCTCTCGAATCCAAAATTTCCCGTCCCAAAACACTTACAATTCTCATGTTGTTGAATTTTTATAGATAATTTAAAAATACTGATTGATAAAAATAACCTTATGCCCGTACGCTGTCCCTACGGATTTTCGCCTGCAAATATAACTGTTTTTTTACTATTTCGGATTGTATGAAGACGGAAAACTGCTATATGCCAGTCCCATTCACGGTTGAAATAAGGGCCGACAAGTTGGAAGTAAGCAGTTTTACCGATATAGCCATCAGGATAACCCCGAAAAATTTGCGAAGAATATAAGCCCCGCTCTCGCCCAACAGTTTCTTTACCATGTCGAGATACCTCAATACAAGATAGACAATGACCAGATTCAAAATCACCGCGATAATGATATTGATTATATGAAATTCCGCCCGCATGGAAAGCAGGGTGGTAAAACTTCCCGGGCCGGCAATCAGCGGAAACACCACCGGAAACAGTGTGGATGAGTTATCCGCAGTGGCGCTGTCGTTTCTAAATATCTCCACGCCGAAAATCATCTCTATGGAAATGATCAGGAGCACAACAGCCCCGGCGACAGCAAAAGCGGAAACGTCGAGTTGAAAGAGTTTCAATATCCACTCTCCGATGAATAAAAAACCCACCAGAATTATCAGTGAATAGGCGGCCGCTTTTTCAGGATGAATCGTCTTGTCCTGGCTTTTCAGGTTCAGAAAAATGGGCACTGACCCCGTTACATCAATAATCGCGAACAGAACCAGAAAAGCGCTGATAATTTCAAGTCCATTAAGAACCGGCATAAAGACTCCTTATTTTAAAAACTTACTTTTTGAATCGGACACAAAATTACAAAATAGAAGCCAGACCTCAAAATGGGGGCTAATATTTATCGATCAAAGAGGCAAAACTCGTATAGGGGAACGGATCGGGATGCACCCGGTTAAGGTATTTGATGATCCTGAAAGCATTGAAATGATGAAAAAAGCGTTTCCGGAATGTGTCCGGGGAAGCGCTGTTCTCATTACAATCCGTGATCATCGACTGAAAATCAATCTCTTTCAGGAATTGTTGCAACGAGGGATGCAATGCCGTTATCATTGCTTCAACCGACTGTATGTCTTTTTCCCAAAAAGCGTCTTTCATCCCGAAGAACTCTTTCAATACATGGAACGATCTCTCCGAATAAGCCCTCACGTTGCCGTCCGGTTCTTCTATTATTTTCTGTAATGAAGGCCCTGTGCCGAATGGAACGCGGCCGGAAAGGCGCGCCATCGGAAAAACCCATGCTTCTTTTAATTCCCGGATGTTTCCCAGTGCAAATATCTTTTGCAGGAAGTAAAAATCCTCTCCGCCCTGCTGACGCCCCATGCCTCCCACACGCACATAAGCATCCGCCGACACGGCAAAAGTGGAACCGATTGTATGATAATAATAAGGAAATCCCGTATATTCGAGCATCGAACGAAAATAACGTATATAGGCTTCATACTGCCTTGCCGCGCTTTCCGGCAGGGAACCGCCGACCTCCACCCTGTGACGGAAAGCATGAATAGTGGCATTCAGGGATTTATCACGGGAGAAAGCATCCCAAACAGTGGCCGGGAAATTAGCCGATACCGTGCAATCGGCGTCCAGCGAAATAATCACGCCCCGGAGTTTCCCGTTACGCAGAAAATGCTCCACGGCCAGATCCATCCCTATTTTCCGCGCCAGCCCCACACCGGCATGTTTCCGCGGTAAATCTTCAAACAGCAACGGAAAGAAACCGAAACCGGGTTCATTGTAACAGCCTGCGAACAAGAGGGTTTCTTCATAAGATACCCTGTTTTGCTTTACAACGCTTTCATCGGCAAACGCCCCCGAATTAAGCACAATTACCGTCAGCACGTTTGCAGCCGGACGGTTGCAGGCACGAAGATTGTGCAATGTTTCCGCCAGAGCAGGTTCGTTGTAGCAGGGAATCACTACAATAATATCCGCCGCCGCCTCAGGAGGAAGCGCAACCCGCAGGTATTCCGGTTTCTGTTTTTCGATATATGTCTTTAGGCGTTTCATCCGAAGGAAACTTTTTATCTCCGATATTCCGGTATTTCAAGCCGCCTTCGGGCGGGATAAAAGAAAAAAGGGTAAAACCACATTGTGATATACCCTCAATCCTGTCCGAGAAGCGGTCAAAAAACCGGTTATTTTTCCGAAGTAGCGGCAGCCGTGACAGGCCCGTACTTGCTGTTCAGAAATTCAATCACTTCACCGGTAATATCATATTTCTCATCGGCAAACAGAATAGTGCTTGTCGTCCTGTTGCTGAAGATAATCTCATAACGTTTATCCCGGTTGAACTCTTTCATCCGCACCTTAATGGTATCTTCCATCTGGATATTCAGTTTTTCCTGTTCCAGCATAAAGTCCTGCGTCAACCGTTCGGCCAGTTGCTGGTATTCCTGATCCATCTGAAGGATTCTTGTCTGCTCCTGCTGCGCTCTTTCCTGGCTCAAGAAAGCGTTATTACGCAACTTACGTTCAAAATCGGCGGCGGCGGAACTGATCTGTCCCTGTCTCTGGTTCAAGGTTGCGCGAGTGCTCTCCTGCTTTCTCAACAGCGATTCGTTAAGATCTTTGGCGAAATTATAATTCATCAGGAGCGAATCCACATTCACATAGCCAATGGGCAATGTAACGGAAGAGTCGTTCAGCAAAGCGGAAAGATTCTTTCCGGCGGATCCGTTATCGGATAGGTTGGAAGTAAAGTGCAAGATGTAAAGAATAATGATTGCGACCGCCAACACACCGCTGACGATGTAAAGAGTATAATTCTTCATTTTTGAGAGATTTAATTTTTTTCTGATTTCAACATTTTTTCTATCGGGCTTTCTCTTCTGCTCATCTCCGAATCCTGAGATACGGCGCAACGGATTCCTCTTTCCCGTAACGGCTTGCTGTCGCCAATATGGAGGCTGGGGAATTTTCCTTTCTTCGTAAAGAAAACGCGCGCCCCCATCAATAGAATAGCGATGAACAGGATAACGGAGCCTATGATGAACAGGATAATGAAGCCTATAATGAGCATTTTTATCATAATAATGCGTTTTTACGCCGCAAAGATAGTCTAATTAGCCAATTAAATTACATTTTTTCGAATTAAAGATGCAAAATTTTTGCTCATGCGCCATTTTTCTTGTACTTTTACCCACCATATATGCTATCTAAAACAAATAATAAGATGATAACAGATTTACAACCTTCCGCTATCTGGAATTATTTTTACCAGATCACACAAATTCCGAGGCCATCAAAAAAAGAGGAAAAAATCCTTGCCTACCTGCTCGATTTCGCCCGCCTGCATAATCTGGAGGTTAAACAGGACAAAGCCGGCAACCTGTTGATAACCAAACCGGCCACTCCCGGAAAAGAAGATGCTCCCACAGTGATCCTGCAATCGCATGTGGATATGGTCTGTGAGAAAAACTCCAATGTGACGCACGATTTCGACAATGACCCCATCGAAACAATTATCGACGGCGACTGGATAAAGGCCAACGGCACCACACTGGGAGCCGACAACGGCATTGGGATAGCAGCCCAGTTGGCGCTGCTGGCCGCAAATGATATAGCGCACGGCAAGATTGAAGCGCTCTTTACCGTGGACGAAGAAACAGGGCTTACGGGAGCCAACTCGCTCGAAAAGGATTTTTTTACCGGCAATATCCTGATTAATCTCGATACGGAAGAGGAAGGCGAAATATATATAGGATGTGCCGGCGGAAAAGGCACGAAAGCCTATTTTAAATATAAGGAAAAAGATGCGCCGAAGAATTATTTCTGGTTCAAGGTACAGGTAAAAAGCCTGCACGGGGGGCATTCGGGTAGCGATATAAATAAGAAACTGGCCAATGCCAACAAGATTCTCACCCGGTTTCTATACTCCCTTACGGGCAAAAAATATGGCATGATCTTGTCGGAGATCGGCGGCGGAAACCTGCACAACGCTATCCCACGAGAGGCATACGCACTCTTGGGAGTGAAAGAGAAGTACAAGGAAGAGATTCGTGTGAAACTAAACGCTTTCCTGGCCCAAGTGCAGGAAGAATGCAAACATACCGATTCCGGCCTCGATATTCAACTGGAATCGGCGCAGATTCCGTCGAAAGTGATCAATAAAAAGGCCGCCGGGAAACTGATCAGCGCCCTCTATGCCTGTCCGCACGGCGTAATCGGCATGAGCTACGAGATACCCGGATTAGTGGAGACCTCCACCAACCTGGCGTCGGTGAAAATGGTCGGCCATCGCCAGATTGAAGTCGGCACCAGTCAGCGCAGTTCTGTGGAAACACAAAAAGAGTATGTGGTGAACATGGTGTCATCGGTATTTGAACTGGCCGGCGCAAGAGTGACCCACAATGACGGGTATCCCGCATGGCAACCCAATCAGGACTCCAATATCCTGAAGCTGGCGCAAAAAGAATACGAAGCGCTCTTCGGCAAAAGCGCCAAAGTAAAGGCGATACACGCAGGCCTTGAATGTGGGCTGTTCCTTGAAAAATATCCTCACCTCGATATGATTTCGATAGGGCCGGATATGACTGATGTACATTCGCCCAACGAAAAAATGAAGATCTCTTCGGTGGGTAAATTCTGGGATTTCCTGATAAAAATCCTGGAAAACGTATAAGCAATGCGCCTCACCATTATTATACTCTGTTCCTTTCTGATGGCTCACTCTGTGGAAATCGTTTCACAAAACGACTTTCGCATTATGTTCTACAATGTTGAAAATCTGTTCGACTCCCAAGATGATCCGCAGAAAGAGGACAATGACTTTCTTCCGGATGGTTTTATGCGGTGGACGTCATGGAAATATTGGGAAAAGCTGCGCAACATCACCCGCGTGATCACGGCGGTAGGCGGTATGCAGTCTCCTGCATTGGTCGGGTTGTGTGAGGTTGAGAACGACTCCACGCTCTTCGATCTGACAAAACGGTCGCCTCTAAGGGCGCAGGAGTATGAATATATCATCACCAACTCTCCGGACGACAGGGGAATAGACGTAGCGTTACTCTACCAGCGCCATCAATTTAAGCCGCTGCAAACCTGTGAATATGAGATAAAGTTCAAACGCAAAAACACCAGGCCGACGCGCAACATTTTGCACGTAACGGGAGAGGTTCTCAACGGCGCTATCCTCGACATATTTGTCTGCCACTTTCCCTCCCGCAGCGGAGGTCAGCAGGAAACGGAGGCCGCGCGCATAGAGGCGGCCTCTCTCCTGAAAAATAAAACCGACAGCCTGTTTTCCGTCCGGGAGAACGCCCGGATCATTATCATGGGCGATTTCAACGACCACCCCGACAATAAAAGCCTTTCGCAAATATTAGACGCAGGGAGCATCCGGTCGGCCATCCAAAAAGACAAATTATACAACCTCTTTCATCATCGCTCAAAAGATACTGAGTTCGGCTCTTATAAATACCAGGGACAGTGGGAAATCCTCGACCAGTTTATCGTAAGCGGAAATACCTTAATGAAAGAGGATAGCCTGCACGTCAAAAACAATGAAGCGCATATCTTTAAAGCGGATTTTCTGCTGGAAGACGACGAGCGGTATTATGATAAGAAGCCTTACAGGACAAATTTAGGGCCGCGATATATAGGCGGATTCAGCGACCACCTGCCCATTTATATGGATCTGACCCTCATTTTAGAACGCCGGTAGGCGGCCTTCCCGCATATTTTTAAAAACTTTATCATAATATTCTCTCTTATATCCATAAATAAGTTCTATATTTGCGCCTCATAATAACAACCGGAAAGTATAAACAAATTAAACATATCATCCTTATGAATCCATTACTTATTAACTTAAACGGATGGGAAATACCTATTTTAGTATTGGCCGTCCTGATTCTTTTCGGAGGAAAGAAGATTCCCGAATTTATGAAAGGTCTCGGCAAAGGCATTAATAGCTTCAAGAAAGGACTGAAAGACATTGAAGAAGATATTAAAGCCGAACCGACAGAAAAAAATTCAACGCAGAACAATTAGGAGAGTAAGCGAGGGATAGAGAAATGTCGGAGAAAGAAATGTCTTTTTGGGATCATCTGGAAGAGTTCCGATGGACCCTTATTCGTGTTATTATAGCTGTTTTTGCTTTCTCTGTCGCAGGTTTCATCATCATACCTAAAATCTTCGACGCCATCATTCTTGCTCCCCGTTCGTCCGATTTTGTCACCTACCGTTTTTTTGAAAAGGCAAGCGAATATATTCCATTCCTGCCTGATTTCTCTGCGGACGCTTTTGCCGTAAGGATGCTCAATATCAACATGACCACGCAGTTCATGACCTACATCTCTACGTCGCTGATGTTCGGAGTGCTCTGTACCATCCCTTATATCCTGTATGAATTGTGGAGATTCATAAGCCCCGCGCTTTACGAGAACGAGGCAAAAGGAGTGAAAACCGCTTTCGGATTAGGAGGGTTCATGTTTATAACAGGCTGTTTGGTGGGTTATTTTATCGTGTTTCCCCTGATATTCCGTTTCCTTATTACCTTTAAGTTGAGTGACGCTATTGAAAACTCGATCTCGCTCGACTCTTATATGAACAATTTCTATACCCTTATCCTGATCATGGGATTGGTATTTGAATTGCCATTGGTATTCTGGCTGTTATCCAAACTCGGACTGATTTACCGCTCTTTTTTCCGGAAATTCCGCCGCCATGCCGTTGTGGGATCGCTTTTAGCGGCTGCGCTTATCACTCCTTCCGGCGACCCTTTCTCACTATTTGTAGTTACCATACCCGTCTATATGCTGTGGGAAATCAGCGCCTTTATGGTGAAAAAAGATCCTCCTGAAGAACAAGAGGATGAAAATCTGCCGGCAGTGTTAGAGGAGTAAAAGGGGGCGAAAGAAAACAATCGCCAATCCCATCAGTTTAAAACAGCGCCGTTTCAGCCAATTTTAACGGCCGGAGACAGAACGGCAATCACTTCTATTTCCACCAAAGCATTCTTCGGAAGGGCTTTCACGGCAAAAGCCGAGCGTGCCGGAAAAGTACCGGTGAAACGGGTAGCATACACTTCATTCATCGCTCCAAACAACGACATATCCTCCAGAAACACCGTCGTTTTCACAATATTGTCCGTACTGACACCGGCAGCTGCCAGCACCGCTTTTATATTGTCGAATATCTGCGTGGTTTGCTCTTTCACGCCACCCGGAACAATATTCCCGGTTGACGGGTCAATGGGTAACATTCCCGACAGGAATAACATTCCGTTCGCCTCAACAGCCTGGCTGTAAGGCCCTATTGCCGCTGGCGCATTGTTTGTTGAAATTACTTTTTTCATACGACTAAAACTATTTATTTTCACTAAAGTTAGATGTTATGTGCCATAAGTTCGTTGACACTTCCAAGCAATCAAAGCATATCAGAACATCGTTTACAGTTTAAACCCGGAACTGTATCATCAGTTCGTTTACACATCCCCACGGGGTTGGCCGGCCCTTATGAGGGTTAAAATATCAGGAGTTCGTTGACTTGTTGTTTATTTATGCAAATCATTATTTAAACAATGTGTTAGACTGTATTTTCATTTTCCGCCGCCGCCTTTTTATGCAGCAGCGCCGTATTGATGAAATTCCGCGCGGTGCGGTATTCGCCGTAAAAGTTGGGATGGCTTTCTTTGAAAAGCACAATGAGTTTGTCCCACTTGTCGTAAAGCACGCTGTCTAACGCGGCAAACAACTCTTTGAGGTTGGTTGTTTTCTGCTTGCGCACGGTTAGAGTGTCCATCGGCTTGGTGATAATTGAGCGGTACGCAGCCACAGCCGCGCCTATCGCGTCGATTTTCGCGCTGTCGTAACCGTAAGCCGAAAGCGCTGCCGCCTGACTTTGCGCCAAATTATAGACGCGCTCTGCAAGCGTAAGTTTGGCATTGTCTTCCACACGGTAAAAACTGTTCGGGCTTAACCCCGAAAGGTTTGTAAGCTCCTTGTTGTTTGTTGTAAAACCGATAACATACAGCGCATTGGCCGCACGCACCGCGAGGTCGATCATCATTCCTTCCGCCGCACGCTTTTCTTTACCCGCCACCGCCACATCAGCCGCAATCTGTTCCTTTGCCACCTCGCGAATGTTGTCGATAATCGCGTTCAATTCCGCAGCAGCTTCCACCACAGGCGTAATGCCTGTATACACGTCAGCATTGGCCGCCAGCGCGTCTGCCACACGCTGCGACATGTTTAATTTTGCATTCTGTTTGTTGTCCATTTGATATTACCTGCTTAAAGGTTGATATTTAATGATAAAAAACGGTTGTGAAACCCTGCAAATTTACAAATAAATCCGAAATTATTGCCCATGTATCACGCATTTTTACGTTCGTTTCACGCACATCGGCAAGCTGCGCTGACACATTGGCATGTTGCGCGCGAAATTTCGCTTCTCTCTCACGCATTTTTGAAAGTTACATTGCCGTTTTTTCAAAATTATCCACGCATTCCTGTTTGTGATTCCGGCATTTCTGTTTCTGATTTTGAAAATCCTGCTTTTGATTTTGAATTTCCTGCTTTTAAAAATGAAAATCTTGTTTCTAAAAATGAAAATCCTGTTTCTCATACGTGCATTTCTGTTATTTACACTGACATACTGACATGTTGTGCGTGCATTTCTGTTTCTGAGAACGAAATTTCTGTTTCCATCGCAGGCACAGGCGCTATATCCCGCTGCGTTTATCCTGTCTTTTTCGGATTACTTGCAGTTACAGTTGTCATCGAATAACCAATAACCAAAGGCTTGTACGCTCATCATAATACCTTATCCCGTAACTGAAAGGGGATGTGCTTCTTCTTGCAACTTATTGACTCTGTTTTATGAATCAACTTTTTTAGGGTAAGACAATAAATAAACCATGTAAATTAATTGCCTCATATACCTCCTTTTCTCTTTTTATTGGAGCTTTAATATTTATCGCTTCCGTAAAAGGTATATTTTTAGGGGGAAATATTCTATTCAATTTTAAAGGATAGCAATTACCTACTTTAATTTCTCTGACATTCTTATTTGATGATTCAATGAGAGGTTTTGCTGATAATATCTTATAGGTTCTATTATCATGAGTTGCTTCAATAATATAAAATCTTTCATCAGTAAAAATATTATTTATTAGATATATGCTATCACTTTCACAATTAAACAAAATATTATCTCTATCATTCAATATCGCTGATTTAGTCTGCATACAACTGTAATTTATTATACAACATATAAGGCAGAGAATAAAGGAGAAAAAAATAAATAAATCATTTCTTTTCATTCGGGTCTATCATAAAATTTCACATATATATTTCCCTTAGGATTAATCAATATATTTATCCCATTCCCCTTGACTAAGACGAGACACGGAGAATTTAACAGGAAGACCTTTAAGTGGAGATATTGTATAAAATGCCTTTTCATCAATCAGCATTGGAGATTGAGGGAAGGCTTTATCATGTGCTTGTCTGTATGCACTAGTAGGATCTTACACTGTACGAAAGTTCGTACCCCGCCTTTAACACGCCTGCAAACTGTACGCCGTTTTGCGAAAGATGCTGCTTCTTGCCTGTAATATTGTGCCTCTCGTAGCCTTCCATTCTTTCTTCTTGCAACATATTAATACTGTTTTATAAGTCAACTTTGGGGGGGTAAGACAATTAGAATTAGGGCTCTATATCACTTTTCAAAAATACAACAGGATAGAAAGCATTTACTTTTTCCCCTCTATGTAAAGCGGATATAAATTCATATTGACAGATGATTTTAGCAACTCGCAATGCCTCGTTGTCTATTTCCGTGTCATTGGAACTTTTACTAATTCCGTTCAATGTGGCTTTACCGTTCTTATCTATCAAAATGCGAACAACAACAGGTATATTTCCTTGTACATTATTGCTTTTTACCGCAAAATTTGAATATATTAAATGCCGCAAACTATCTTCTCCCAATGTAAATCTGGGTGCAATTTCTACCTCTGTAACCTTATAAATATCATTGTTTTCGACAGGTACATTAGAAATTCCAAAGTGCTTTTCTGCTAAACTCTGAATTGCTGATATATCTTCATCGGCAATAACTTTGTAAGTTCTCATTTTACAAAAAGACAGGTCTTTGTAAAAACAAATTCTCCAAACGGACGGGTCGTATTCAGTAAAATTATCACTACACCGTTTCTGTATTTTAATTTCATTTATTACGGAATAAAAATTTGAATTTTCATTACCAAATACTCTAATTAAATGCCCTAAATACGAAGTTTGTCTGACAAAATCCTCTCTGCAAAATTTATATTCCTTGCTGTTATTGGCAAAAACGGAAAGATAGTAATGCAATGAGTCAGCAACAGAAATGATTATTATTTCGTCTTTGCTGTTTTTTGCATTGAGATTTTCAACGTCATTGATATACGTAGAAATCAATTCTTTGGTAAAATCCGTCAGTATAACATTACTATTTTCTTTTTTTGTCTGACAAGATATAAAACTGAAAATCATAAATATAATACCAAATAATTTATTTATTTCCATATCAATAAATGGATTAAGAAGGTGGTAATCCAACGCCATGATAGAATATGTGGGGAGTAGCGCGTAATCTCGGCGCTATTATTGTAGCAGGGGAAAATACCACATTCCAAGACATTGTCCCTATAATACTTTTGTTATCATACATAACCAAAGTATTGTTTTGGGGTTGATATACATAGTTTTAATCTTTCTTTATAGGCTTTACAAAACTGTATCCCGTCCGATCCCCTTCAAAATAGCCCTCTCGTTCTATCCTTTTGGTTTCTTCTATCAATCCGGCATTATTAATTGTGTACACATAACAAGTTTCAATTAAACGAAAATATCTAATTTCTTCTTTATCGTTATTTACTCTGTATTGATATAATTTTCGTTTCACCGTATAACTATTGGCTATTTCCAAATAGGCTTCCCATGCATCTATTACCCCTCCAGCCAACTCTTGATAATCAATCACGACGCCATTTTTATCATAGGAAACTATATGATTTTTAATGACTCTCATATTATATTCATTAATAAAGTCTTGTAAAATCAAAATAAGTACAATTTCGTTATATTCCGGTAATACATACAAACTTCTGAATTTACTATCAGGATAATCTTTTATAAGATCCATTGGAATGAATATTTTCATGCGATCTTTTATTTCAAAAAAACTATCTGCATTATTTATCATCTCAAACACCGCTTTTCTATCCATCTTAAATGGTAAATCCTGCTTTTCAAAAGCTAATAAATATTG
>JAISZV010000193.1 GCA_031284475.1 Proteiniphilum sp.
CGGTACCTAAAATGATCATTATGGGAACAAACGATCCCTATTGGACGGTTGACGCCATTAAACATTATATCAGCGACATTCCCGGGCATAATCTGTTGCATTATGTTCCCAATGCCGGTCATGGTTTGGGAGATAAAATACAGGCTTTCGGTGCGTTAAGCGCGTTTTTCACCCTTATGTTGAATAAAGCGGACTATCCCGTCTGTGAGTGGAATCTGGCAGAAAAAGGTAAGAATATCGATCTACAGGTAAAGGCCTCTTCCGATCAACTGATAGGCGCTGCATTATGGAGTTCCGTATCGGATAGCAGGGATTTTCGTAAGGCAACATGGACTAAAAGCGATATACAGATCAATGCTAAGAACAAATATGCGGTCAATGCGAGAATAAAGTATCCGAAAACCGGATTTCAGGCTTTTTATGTCGACCTGATCTACGAAGATCCGCACGGTGAAAAATATTCGGTCAGTACACGTACGTATGTCTCTGATAATAAAGAAGTATTTGTACAATGAAAGCCGTTTTCCCAAAAGGGTAAAATAAGGTAATAAATTCTATAAACCAAAAGAGATGAGAGGAATCCTGATACTGGGTTTTATATTTTTTGCGGGAAGTCTGTCCGCACAAACATTGGCCGAACGCCTGGGGTATAAAAAGACGGACAGGCTGTTGATCGTCAACAACGACGATGCAGGCATGTGCCATGCCGCCAATACCGCTACAATTAACGGGATGGAGAAAGGAGTGATTGGTTCGGCTACCATCATGATGCCCTGTCCCTGGTCGAATGAGATCGTAAAATATGCGAAAGAGAATCCGGACAAAGGATTCGGCGTACATCTCACATTGACTTCCGAATGGAAAAACTACAGATGGGGCACGATAGCGTCGCGCAGCGAGGTTCCCGGACTGTATGATGAACAGGGTTACATGTGGAAAGATGTAATGGAGGTGTATAAAGCCTCCAATACCGAAGAAGCATTGATTGAAGGAAGGGCGCAGATCCGTAAGGCATTGGACGCGGGAGTACCGGTTACCCATATCGACTCGCATATGGGAACTTATCAGTATTCACCTGATTATATGCAAATCTATCTGCAACTTGCCGAAGAATTTGGCCTCCCGGCGCGTATGCCGTCTCAATCCACTTTGGATAATATGGGCGCCCCTCCTTTCAGGGATATCTGTAAAAAGAAAGGGATTATTCATCCGGACTATTTTATTCATGAAGAGTTTCAGTACTACGAAACCGAAAATGTAGAAGAGTTCTGGATCAATTACATCAAAAACCTGAAACCGGGCGTGACGGAAATTCTCATTCATGCCGCTACGGAGGGCGACGAAATACGGGCAATCACCGGTTCCGCTCCCAAACGTATAAAGGAATTGGAGTTTTTTACCGGCGACAGGCTAAAGCAATTGATCGAAGAAGAAGGAATCATCGTGATTGGTTACCGCCCGTTGTTTGAATTACAAAGGAAAGGAAAATAGAGCTATTTGCGTTAAGCCAGATGAAAATTGTAAAAATTACCGGCGGGCTGCTCCTCATTTTGGTTGCCACCCTTTCACTTTTCGGTTACAGCAACATGCGTGACCGTCACCGGGGGTATGTGGTCGATCTGAAAATCGAAAGCAAGGAACCCCGGATCATGCGTGCCGGCTTTGCCGCAGTGACGATCACTCCCGAATATATGGAACCGTGGAATGATGCGGACAACAACGCGCGTTACGAGCCGAAAAAAGGAGATACCTATGAAGATCTGAATGGAAACGGAAAGTTCGACACATACTGGGTTGCCGGATTTGGAAACAAAGCCGCCGCCCAAGGTATACACGACGACCTTTGGGCCAGGACAGTGGTGCTGGAAGATGGTAATACGAGACTTGCGCTCGTGGCTGTGGATGTGATCGGCATGTTTCATCCGATGGTCGTGGATATTCGTAAAATGTTGCCGGAAGAAGCGGGGATCACTTATTTGACGATCACATCCACCCATACGCATGAAGGCCCCGATTTAATGGGCCTGTGGGGTGAATCGCCCTTGAAAAGCGGGGTGAACGCCGAGTGGAGGGAATATGTGAAAAAGCGCGTTGTTCAATCTGTCATAGAAGCTGTAGAAGCATTGCGTCCTGCTCATTTCCGTTTCTCACAGAACCTCACGGAAGGGATCGTCACGCTCAAGGACACCCGCGAACCGTACGTCTTCGACGAAGGACTCAGAATGATGCAGGTCATCGACGCCGAGACTTCACAAACGCTTGGAACCTTGATTCAATGGGCCAATCATCCCGAAACGTTGTGGAGTAAAAACCGGTACATATCTTCCGATTTTCCCCACTACCTGAGGGAAGCCGTAGAGAAAGGAGTGTATCACGGAGACAGTCTGGCCATAAAAGGAGTCGGCGGCGTCGCACTTTATGTGAACGGGGCCGTAGGCGGATTAATGACTACCCATGCTACAACGGAAGTCAAAGACCCGTTCGGGGATACAACCTATGTAGAGCCGTCGTTCGATAAGATCCGCGCACAGGGATACACGCTTGGATTGATCGTACTCCGTGCGATGGAGGAAAAAGCGGTGGAGGTGCGTGAAGCAGGGATCAACCTGCGCGCCAAAACGTTTGCGCTTCCTTTAAAGAACAACCTGTTCCGCCTTGCCGCCGCCATCGGGATCATGGATGCGGATATGACCGGATGGATGAAGAAACGCACCGAAGCCGCGGTATGGAGCATCGGGCCTGCCGGCTTCATCACTTTTCCGGGGGAGCTCTATCCGGAGATATTAAACGGAGGCATAGAGGCGTTGCCCGGCCGTGATTTTCCGGTCGATCCGCAGGAAACGCCGCCTCTCCGCGATCTGATGAAAGGAGAGTTTCTATTCGGTATCGGCCTTGCCAATGATGAGGTCGGGTATATTATTCCCAAAAGCCAATGGGATGTGAAAAAACCGTATGTATACCGGGATAAACCCTACTACGGCGAGCAAAATTCACTCGGCCCGGAGACCGCCCTTCTTCTGTACAAAGAGTTGCGCCTCCTGTTGGAAGAGTTGCCTGACGCTCCCCCTCTCCCATCGAAAACGGAGCAAGCCAGGGATGCGCTGTTGGCGCGTATCATTTCCGAAGTACCGGCAGAGAAGCTGGATGAGTTGACCAATCAGCAACTGTTGAGGATGATCAGTGAAGAAGAAAAAGAGATCTTTGCCGAAGATCACTGGCGTTTCACGGTCGATAAGCCCGCCCTGGTATCTGTGATGCGTCATAAAGGACAGGAAACGCCCCCTTTCTGGTTAAAAGAGAAGGGATTTAAGAAAACAGGCTTAACGGCGTCGAACGAAAACTACGAATACGAAGTATGGCAAAAGGAGTTTCCGGCCGGAGAGATCAGTCTGGGGATCAACGGATTCGATATGCACCGGGTGGTTTATTTTGTCACAATAGGCCCTGTCGCCGGAAACGATATGCCTGAGATTCTGCATCACTCCCCTGACAAATGGAAAGTGATTCGGATGGAAAAAGGAGCATACACCTATAACGACTGGGACGAATTGGTCATTGAGCGACTGCCGGAAGAACTCGAAGGGCATATCTTGTTCACCACTATCCGTGGCCGTGCGCGCGAAGCCGCTGTATTAAATTCATTCCGGGAAACGCCCTATCCGGCGTCACCGGATGCAGATCAGGTGATGCTCACCTGGTGCGACTCCCCGGCTACCACACAGGCAATCCAGTGGAGAACAGATACTTCGGTATCTAAAATGGCGCTCAGGTATTGGAGTGAAGACAACAATAAACGGGAATTTTCGGAGGCAGCGGCTTCACAACAACTGCTCGGCGATCAATATATCCATAACGATCCGGTGGTGAAACACTGGGAAGTAAACATTACGGGGCTTCGACCCGGTACAAAATATAATTATCTGATATATAACGCGGATAACGGGAAGGAGAGCAGCGACTATTCGTTCCGCACCGCACCGTTAAAAAAACGCCCTTTCAGCTTCATCTATCTGAGCGATACGCATAATGATGATATAGTGGAGCCGGTGCTGAAACAGGCTGTAAAAGAAGCGCCCGATGCTGCTTTCCTGGTACATTCGGGCGACCATGTAAATACCGGGCTGTTCAGAGACCTTTGGGATAAATACCTACATTCGGGGAGGGATATCTTTCCCGGATTGCCGTTTGTCCCCACTTTGGGCAATCACGACAGTCAGGACGGCCTGCCTCCCACACTCTATACACAACTGTTTATGTTACCAGGGGAAACCGCATACGGCTTGTCTCCCGAACGAAATTATGCTTTCTCCTACGGTGATGCGCGTTTCTATATGATCGATGCAACGGGAGATATAAACAAGATTGCGTGCTGGCTGGAAGAAGAACTCAGGCAAACCAAAGAGAAATGGAAAATAGCCGTCACCCATTTCCCGCCTTATGCGACGGATGATTCTTACCCGGAAATACGCAGGTCATGGTGTTCGCTGTTCGATCAATACCATGTCGATCTGGTGTTGTCCGGGCATGTGCACCAATATTTCCGGTCGTACCCGGTCAATAATGAACAGGTGGCGTCCGATCCCAAAAACGGGAGCATCTATATTTCCTCGGTAGTAGTCGAACCCCGTGAACCGGAGCCGGCGTCTGAAAAATATAATGAAGTATATGCCGATAAGGGGGGATTATTCCAGATTATCCGTATCGATAACAATACGCTCGATTTTATATCCAAAGGGATCGACGGCACAATCACAGACCGGTTTTCACTAAAGAAATAGAGATACGAACCTATGAAATTCAGTCACATCATTTTTACATTGGCAGGCGTTTTCTTTTTGTTATCCTGTATGCAAAAAAACAGGATTGAGGAGCTCGTTTTGACGGACAACTGGTATATACATCCTGCTGAGGGATTGAACCGGGATGGAGCGGCCTTATCCGCCTCTCCTGTAACGGATAACCGGATAAAGACATCCTTACCCGCTACGGTATTAGGGGCGTTATGCAATGCAGGCGTATATAAAGACCCTTTTTTCGGGATGAATCTGGAAGAAATACCCACAGAACAGTTCAAAAAACCCTGGTGGTACCAGACCTCTTTTGACTTGACAGGGTTCGATCCGGAGAAAGAACAAACGAAACTGCTGCTCGACGGCGTCAATTACAGCGCAAATGTATGGTTGAACGGTCATCAGATCCTTTCTGCAGACAGCGCCTTCGGAGCCTTCCGCCGCTACTCCTGCGACATAACCGGCATCGCTTCCGAATCTGCGAATCACCTGGCGATTGAGGTATTGCCTCCGCAACCTGGTGACTTTTATATGGGGTTTGTCGATTGGGCTCCTGTCCCACCCGACCGTAACATGGGAATTTATCGTCCGGTAAGGATCAAGCGGAGTGGAAAAGTTTCGATTGACCGTCCCTTTGTCATAACGGATGTAAACACCGAAACATTGGACGAAGCAACCCTGTCTGTTTCCGCGGAATTGACCAATCATCATTCCGAGAGTAAGCAAATGACCCTGGAAGCCGGAATAGAAAACAATGTGATCAGGGAAACCTTTACGGTTGGAGCAGGAGAAACGGTTACGGTGGAGCTTACCCCGGAAAATTTTAAAGAGTTGACAATAAAAAACCCTCGCCTCTGGTGGCCTAACGGATTGGGAAAGCCGGAAATGTACACCTTACATCTGTCGCTTAAAGAGGGGAACAGGATATGTGACACGACAACGGTCAGGTTCGGCGTCCGTACGATAGAAACCTATCTGAATGAGCAGGGCGTCCGCGGATATAAGATAAACGGAAGGGAAACGCTGATAAAAAGCGCCGGCTGGGTAGACGACCTGTTCCTTCGCAGCGACACGAAGAATAACAGGGCGCAAATACGTTATGTAAAAGAGATGAATCTCAATTCCCTCCGGTTTGAGGGTTTCTGGGGAACGAGCCGGGAGATATACGACCTTTGCGACGAAAACGGCATCCTGCTGATGGTGGGATGGAGTTGTCAATGGGAATGGCCCGATTATCTCGGCCTGGCGATGGAGGTGGCGGAAGAAGACCAGAATATCCCGATCAATGAAGGAGTCGATAAATATGGGGTGAAGATCACGCCGGAGCAGGAGCAATTATTATCGGATATGTTCAGGGATCAGGTATTATGGCTGCGAAACCACCCGTCCGTATTTGTATGGGCCGTGGGCAGCGACGCCATGCCCAAACCGTCATTGGAAAAGAGATATGCGGAAACACTGGAGAGATATGACGGAAGCCGTTCTTTACTGGTTTCGGCCGGTGATTTTACCAGTGAGCTCTCCGGAGTAACCGGGATGAAGATGAACGGGCCTTATGAATATGTCCCTCCCGTATACTGGTTTGAAGATAAAAAACTGGGAGGCGCTTTCGGGTTCAATACCGAAACAGGCCCCGGCCCGCAAATACCGCCGGTAAGCAGTATCAGGAGAATGATCCCGGAAAAAGACCTCTGGCCGCCGCTTAATCCGGTGTGGGATTATCACTCCGGGCGAAAAGATTTCAACAGTGTGAGGGTTTATCTGGACGCGTTAAATAAAAGATACGGAACGCCGGAGACCTTAGAGGAATTGTCCATGAAGGCGCAATGGGCTAACTATGAAGCCATCCGGCCGATGTTCGAAGCATTCGTGGTGAACCGTCCGGTGGCGACAGGGGTGGTACAATGGCAGTTAAATTCGGCCTGGCCGGAATTTTACTGGCAGCTGTATGATTGGTATTTAATGCCTACCGGCGCATATTTCGGTACGAAAAAGGCGTGTCAACCCGTCAATATTATTTACAATTATCATGACAGGAAAATATATGTCGCCAACGATATACTGGGCGATATAAACGATCATACCGTCAGGGCTACATTGTACAATAGTCGGTCTGAAATAATATTTGAACAGGGAAAAAAGTTGTCCGTAAAAGAAAATTCGTCAGTGGTCTTTACCGAATTACCGGAATTGCCTGATAAAAAAGGAACTTATTTCCTGAATTTAACCCTGCACGACAGCCGGCGCCGGTTGGTAGCCGACAATTTTTATTGGTTGTCGGGCCGGGAAGACCGGATGGATTGGGATCAATACTATTGGTATTATACACCTCAGAAGCAGTATGCGGATTTCAGCGAATTGAACAATCTGCCTCAACCGCAAGTGAATGTTACAAAGAAAGCGTACAAGGAAAACGACGAGTGGGTAGTGGAAGTGAACATGAGCAACACCAGCAAAAATATCGCGTTCGGCATAGAGTTGCTATTGGTGGATAATCAGACGGAAAATCCGGTGCTTCCGGTATATTGGAGCGATAATTATCTATCTTTGGTGAATGATGATACCAAAAAGATTACGGCTCGTTGCAGCCTGTCCGACGCGGCCTCCGAACCTTCGGTAATTATACAGGGTATAAATGTAGAACGAATAAAAAAATGACGCATTGGCTATCAGGTATAAACATAGGGCCGGGAATAGAAGGAAAGCATTTTTAATAGCCTGTATTTATTTATTGTGCATATTTTCATCCCTTTACGCCGGCGAGATCGATCTTTCCGGCAGCCGGTTGCTTGTATCCCCTTCCGTTAAGTCCCCTGTCAGGGAGACAATCATCCGGGTTTTGCAGGAAGAGGTGAACAGGCGTACGGACGTTCATTTGGGCGTAACCGGTGGATGGGAAGGCGCGTCGATCATTGCGTTGGCGCTATCTTCAGACGCTATCTTAAGCGGAAGGCCGCTTCCCGGTAAGGAAAAACTACCTCTGCAAGCAGAATCATTCAGCGTGATTGTGGAAGAGAGCGCTTCCCAAACGGTTGTCTGGCTTATCGGGGCCGACGAACGCGGCCTGTTGTTCGCTGCGGGACATCTGTTGCGTACTTCATTATTCGCCGGTAAAAATATCCTGTTCGATTCCTCAAATGCAATAAAAAGCGCGCCTGAATATCCCATAAGAGGGCATCAGTTGGGTTATCGCAATACCGCCAATTCCTATGACGCCTGGTCGAAGGAACAATATGAGCAATATATCCGGGAATTGGCCATTTTCGGCGCGAACAGTATCGAAACGATTCCTTTTGACCAATCTCCGAGCCCTCACATGAAGGTATCAAGAGAGGAAATGAACCGGCATATAAGCGTCGTGTGCAGGAACTACGGCTTAGACTATTGGGCGTGGACGCCGGTCAATGCAGACCTGTCGGATGAAAACCTGTTCCGGGCGGAAGTGAAGAAACACAGCGATTATTACAAGCAATGCCCCTACCTGAGCCATCTCTTTGTGCCGGGCGGTGATCCGGGAAATAATCACCCGCGGTATGTGATGCCTTTCCTCAAGGCCATTGCCGGCGAATTAGAAAAACAGCACCCCCAGGCAGGCGTCTGGATCTCATTGCAGGGATTCAGCGATGAGCAGATCGATTATTTCTACCATTACATAGAGACGGAAAGCCCGGACTGGCTGCGGGGAGTGGTAAGCGGGCCGGGTAGTCCTCCGCTGTCGGACACGCGCCGCCGCCTGCCGCAGAAGTATATGCACCGCCATTATGCCGACGTCACGCATACCGTCCGTTGCCTCTACCCCACCCTTCGCTGGGATCAGGCATTTGCCCTTACCCTGGGCAGGGAGCCGGTCAACCCGCAGCCGTTCTATTACGCGGCGATACACGACCGGTATGCGCCGTTCACCGATGGTTTCCTTACCTATTCGGACGGAGCGCATGACGACCTGAACAAATTCATCTGGAGCCGGAAAGGATGGAGTAAAGAGGAAGACGCCGCCGCCATTACGGAACAATACGTACGGTTCTTCTTCGGCGCCAATCCCGCCGATTGTGTAACAGACGCCATCATGGGGCTGGAGCGTAACTGGGACGGCCCGATAGAGGCGAACGGAGGCGTCGAAATAACTTTCTTCCGCTGGCAGCAACTGGAAGAGGCCTATCCCCGCTTACAAAACAACTGGCGTTGGCAGATGCTGCTTCTCCGCGCCTATTACGACGCCTATACCAAAAGGAGAAAGTTATATGAACAAGCGCTGGAAAGGGAAGCCAATAAATTGCTCGGACAGGCTCCGGCAATCGGTTCGGAGAAAGCGATGACATTGGCGTTGGAAAAAGTGACCGAAGCCGACCGGGTCAATCCGGCCCCTTCATTGAGAAAGAAGATTGACGACTATTGCGAAGCGTTGTACCACTCCGCCGGTTTGCAGACAAGCGTCGAAAAATACCAGGCGAGCGGGCCGGAACGGGGTTGTGTGCTCGATTTTGTGGATTATCCGCTCAACAATCGTTGGTGGTTAGCCGATCAGTTTGAAAAGATAGGCCGGATGGAAACCGAAGCGGAAAAACTATCGGCGCTGGAGGTGATCGCCACATGGGAAAATCCCGCAAAAGGCGGTTATTACGATAACATATCGGACATAAGTCAGAGCCCGCATGTAAAAACAACGGTCTACGACGCTACCGATGTGGCCTGGTGGGACGGCGGAAAAAGCCGTAAGAGGCTATCAACACAGTTATTCCAGAACTTCCCGCAACTCGTATACGAAGATCTTGACCCGAAAGGACGTTACTTGATACGGATCGCCGGATACGGGGATGCGCTGCTCAGGGTGGATGGGGAGCGCATATCCCCTACCCTCTACAATAAGGAGTTGGAGGAATTTAAAGAGTTTCCGGTCGACAGGCGATTCTTTCAGGACGGTAAATTGGAAATTTCATTCGATGAGCCGGAAGAGTCGCACCTGAACTGGCGTCAATATTCAAAGGTCTGTGATATATGGCTTATAAAAAGAAATTAGATACATTTTCCATTATCAGCCGGCGTGGGAGCTATGGGATTAAAGGCCAATGCCGCTTACCGCACCGGTATGCATGCAGTATACGAAACAGATCATGGCCGGCGGGAAAGTGTTTTAATATTGAATGATATGAAAGTTTTTTATTACGCTATACTACTGATGTGCCTTATTTTCGGAACAACCTCCTTTTCCGGGCCTTATCAACCGGATTTCGCCGTATGTACAAATGTATCCGATTACCCGTTGCTTGAAGCGGCAGGATATGAATATGTAGAGTTGAACGTGGCATACCTGATGCCTGATAAGAGCGACGCTGAGTTTCAGGTACATCTCGATGAAATAAAAGAACTGAAAGCCCGGGTTATTTCCTGTATCAGTTTCATTCCCGGAAGTTTACCGCTTACCGGGCCTGAGCCTAAACAGGACGAAGCGGCACTATGGGCGGATTCTGCTTTGCGCCGGGCGGGAATAGCCGGTATTCCCTATATTGTTTTCGGAAGCGGGAAAGCCCGTAATGTACCTGAAAACTTCAGCAAAGAACAGGCCATCGGGCAATTCGTCTCTTTTTGTAAACGGATCGCTCCGTTGGCTCAAAAGTACAAAGTAACGGTGGTGATCGAACCGTTGAACAGGGCGGAAACCAATCTGATCAATTCTCTGGGCGAAGGCGCCCGGATCGTGGAAGCGGTCGATCATCCCAATGTGCAATTATTATGTGATATATACCACATGATGAGGGAAGACGAACCTCCTTCGGAAATAGTGAAATACGGTAAATATATTCGCCATTGCCATATTGCCGAGAAAGAAGAGCGGACTTCTCCCGGAACAAAAGGCGATGATTTCACGCCTTACTTTAAAGCCTTAAAGCAAATAGGGTATAAAGGTTGCGTGTCTATCGAATGTAACTGGAAAGAGATTGATAAGGAAATTCAACCTGCTTTGTCCTATATGCGGCGGCAGTTCGAGGCTTTATAAATCAGTTGAATTAATTGGAGAGAATGTCAATTATGCAACAAGCGCTGGAAATTAATATTTAAAATATCAAGGAATTATGAAAAGGATTCATTTATCGCTTCTTATTGTTTTATCGGTTTTTTTTGTTCAATGCTCTCTTTCCGGCGATAAGGCCGGCGAAAAGGCAACTCCACAGGTAAAAAACGTGATCGTAATGATCGGCGACGGGATGGGAGTCAGCCAGGTATATGCCGGCCTTACGGCCAATAAGGGCGCGTTGCACCTGGAGCGGTCTCACTTTGTAGGATTCTCAAAGACCTATTCCGCAAGCAGCTATATTACCGACTCCGCCGCAGGCGGCACGGCCATTGCCTGCGGCGTAAAGACGAACAACGGCTCCATTGGAGTAGATACCGCAGGAAACCCGGTACGGTCGCTCCTTGAATACGCTGCGGACAACGGCCTTTCGACCGGGGTTGTGGCAAGCTGCGCCGTTACGCATGCTACGCCGGCGTCATTCGTCGCGCACCAGCACAGCCGCAGTATGGAAGAAGATATTGCGGTAGATTTCCTTAATTCGGACATTACCCTTTTTATCGGGGGCGGAAAAAAATACTTCGACGCCCGTTCCGATAACGAAAACCTGTTGGAAAAGTTGGAAGCGAAAGGTTTTCAGGTAGCCCTCAATATGGACGGCATAAAGAAAGCGACTACGGGGAAATTAGCCGGGTTTGTGGCAGACGAACACCCTGCTCCCTATCCCGAAAGGGGAGAATTTCTTCCCGAAAGCGTACAGGCGGCTATCAACCTGCTTAAAAACAACAATAAAGGCTTTTTCCTGATGGTGGAAGGCTCGCAGATCGATTGGGCCTGCCATGCGAATGATAAAGAGGCGGCAGTCAATGAAATGCTGGACTTCGACAGGGCGGTTAAAGCGGCTTTTGATTATGCCGACCAAAACCCGAATACGCTGGTGGTTGTTACGGCCGACCATGAGACCGGAGGCATGGCGCTTACCGGAGGGGATCTGTCGACCGGAGAACTAAAAGCCGTGTATGCCTCAACAGGACATACCTCTGTGATGGTTCCCGTATTTGCTTACGGAGCAGGGGCCGCTGAATTTGCCGGGATCTATCAGAATACCGGCGTCTTTTCCAAAGTATTGAAGTTATATGGTTTCGGAACGGATAAATAAACCGTTTTCGTTCGGGAATATGACGCCTTGAGGCGTGTAAATAAAATAATCGTATGGTAAATAGTAAAATTACGGTATTGTTATGCCTGCCGATACTGCTGGCAGGCCGGTTATCCGCAAGCGACCCTCTTTCCGGGCAAACGGAAAGGGAACGGTTGCGCGCCGTCAGGCCCGTTATCGTTCATTCGGAATTAATCAGGGAACCGGCCTCAGTGCCGTCGGCGCATGCCTCTACCATTGTGGAGACGGACGACGGTTTATTGGCGGCATGGTTCGGCGGAACTTACGAAAGGCATCCCGATGTGAGTATCTATACCTCCCGGTTCAAAAACGGGCAATGGAGCGATCCCGTGATGGTTGCCGACGGCGTGCAGAATGATTCGCAGCGGTTTCCCTGCTGGAATCCGGTCTTGTTCAAACGCGAAAACGGAGACTTGATCCTTTACTACAAAGTGGGGCCAAGCCCCAGTACATGGTGGGGAGAATATAAAATCTCGGCCGACGAAGGGAAAACATGGTCTGCCGGGGAAGCTATTCCGCGCGGATGCCTCGGGCCGGTCAAAAACAAACCGGTCATCATCCCCGGTGGTAAAATGCTCTATCCCACAAGCATAGAGATTGTGGGAAAATGGAATGTCTATATGGAGACGTCAGACCAGGAGCTGACGGACTGGAAAAAGATAGAGATCGACAATAACGGTTTTGACGCTATTCAGCCTTCCGTATTGTTTCATAAGGAGGGAGCCCTGCAAATACTTTGCCGGTCAAAAAACGAAAGAGTAGTGGAGTCATGGTCGTACGATAACGGTAAAACCTGGTCGCCGCTGACGCCCACCGAACTCCCCAACAACAATTCCGGCACGGACGCCGTAACCTTACCCGGCGGCCTTCAGTTAATCATTTATAATCCGGTTACTTCCGGGAGGAATAAGCTTGCGATAGCGGGTTCGTATGACGGTAAAGTGTGGGAAAAACTGATCGACCTGGAAGACCACCCCTCCGGTGAATTTAGCTATCCTGCCATCATACGGGATAAGGCGGGAAACATCCATGTAACCTATACCTACGACCGCAAAAGGATTAAATATGTGCAATTGAAGCTGTAAATTGAAACGGGCATGGGAGAATATTTGCGCAAGGGCATGGTTGAAGATAGAGAGGATTACGGCTCTCATACCCGCCCGGGCGGGGAATATTTGCGAAAGGCATGGTTGAAGCGGCTTCCGTTTAACGGATAAGATAAGTGAACCGTATGAAGAACAATATGTCGGGTTTAACATTAAAAAAATCCTACCCGTGGTTAGCGGTGGGTATGCTTTGGGTCGTGGCGCTGCTCAACTACTTAGACCGGCAGATGCTCGCCACTATGAAGCCTTTCATGGAGGCCGATATTGCAGAGTTGGTTACGGCAACCAACTTCGGGCGATTGATGGCGGTATTTCTGTGGATATACGCCTTTATGAGTCCGTTGTCGGGCATTATTGCCGACCGGCTGAACCGCAAATGGCTGATCGTGGCCAGCCTGTTTGTATGGTCGGGAGTAACGCTTGCTATGGGATATGCCCGGAATATAGACCAGTTGTATATACTGCGGGCCGTTATGGGGGTCAGTGAAGCCTTTTATGTGCCCGCGGCCTTGTCTCTTATCGCGGATTATCATCAGGGGAAAACGCGGTCGTTGGCCATTGGGTTTCACACTTCGGGAATCTATCTGGGGCAGGCGTTCGGCGGGTTTGGGGCTACCCTGGCTGCCGGAACCTCCTGGCAGTTTACCTTTCAGGCGTTCGGCCTTGTGGGGATGGCGTATAGTTTGCTGTTGATCGCGTTTCTACGTGAAAAGAAGGCCTACGCTATCAATGCCGGCCGAAAAAGGCGCGTTGCACAAGAATTGAACGCGATGGGGAAAGGGCTGGCCATGCTTTTCTCCAATATCGCTTTCTGGGTAATCCTTTTTTACTTTTCCGCACCGAGTTTGCCGGGATGGGCTACGAAAAACTGGTTGCCGACGCTGTTCTCGGAATCGCTCAATATGAGGATGGAGCAAGCGGGGCCGCTATCTACCATGACCCTGGCGTTCGCTTCGTTGGCGGGGGTGCTCGCCGGCGGGTATCTGTCCGACCGCTGGGTGGCAAAGCGGTTGAAAGGTCGGGTTTATACCGGCGTTATTGGATTGGGGCTGACCATTCCCGCATTGCTGTTGATCGGTTACGGCAGCGGACTGGTTATGATCGTTACAGGAGCGCTTTTGTTCGGGTTGGGCTTTGGTATCTTCGACGTGAACAATATGCCGATTCTTTGCCAGTTTGTACCGTCGCGCTACCGGGCAACCGGTTACGGGTTTATGAACCTGGCAGGAATTTCGGCGGGAGCCGTAATAACCAACGAATTGGGAAAGGCGCTGGACGCCGGCCACATGAATACGGTCTTTGTTGCAATGATGGGGGCGGTCGTCCTGGCCATCATCCTACAGTTGGCCGTGCTCAAACCGAAAACCGCCGATATGACGGATGAATTGTTTTCAGGAACTATTGGCGCAGAATCATAAAGCGATCTACACAACCGGGGATTTCTTCTTTGCGGTGGGTGACGTAGATCAGCGATTTACCGGGCTGGTCAGCATAAGATTCTACTATAGAGGTGCAAAGCGCTTTGTTGTTTGCGTCCAACCCGTGAAAAGGTTCGTCGAGGATCAGCAACTCCGGGTTTTTTATAATGGCCCTTGCGAAGAACAGTAACCGCTGTTCGCCTGAAGATACTTTCAGGAAAGGCCTGTTTTTCAGATGCGGGATATGGAGTAATTCCAGTAATTTCTCCGCCAGCAGAGTTTGTTGTGCATTGCATTTCCGGTACAATCCTATACTGTCGAAAAAACCGGAGGCTACCACTGCCGAGCAAGTTACATTTTCCCTGTAATAGAGATGCAACTCCGACGAACTGAATCCGATGCGCCTTTTGATATCCCAGATGCTTTCTCCTGTCCCCCTTTTATGCCCGAACAGGCTTATATTCTTCGCGTATGCCTGTGGGTTATCGGCAAAGATATAACTGAGCAAGGTAGATTTACCGGAACCGTTAGGCCCCAACAACGCCCATTTTTCGTTTTTTCGGATAGTCCAGTTTATATTTTCCCGAATGATCCGTTTCCCGTAGGCAATATCCACATTGGTCATCGATACAAGTTCGTTACTTCCTGAGGTGCGGTTTTCAAGGGTAAGGTCATCCCAGTTAATTTCCGGAAGAGAGGCGTTTACCGGCAGGCTTCCGGAGGTAAAACCGGGCTTCTCTCCACAATAATTAATTGCACAGTTCTTCATCTCTAAGATATGCGTAGTGCAGGCAGGCAGCTCCTCCAATGAAGGGGCAAGGAACAGCAGGCGGATATTGCGTCGGGCAAGAAGAAAAACGAACATATCGTTGAGTAATTCCCTCGACTCCTCATCCAGGCCGATAAAAGGATTGTCGAAGACCAGCATCTTCGGGTTATCGAGCAGCGCTTTGGCGATAAGTATTTTACGTAATTCTCCGCTGGATAAGTAGATAAACTTCCGATCCATCAGATCGAAAAGGTGAAAAGTACGGAAGATAAGCAAGTTCTCTTCGGAGATACCCTCCGGCGGTAATAATTCGCTTACAAGCGGGATATCTTCATTTTCGGAATGATTGAATCGTTGCTGGTAAAACAACTTACGATAATCGAGCAGGGAAGAAGCCGCATTAAACTCTATTTTCCTGATCCGTTGCGCAGGGAACAGGGAAGCACCCTTTTCTCCGGTTTCTTCCGGAAAATGGTACCGGATATGGCCCGAACGGACGGCTATTTTTCCGCATATCAGTTCGGATAGCAATGATTTTCCACTTCCGTTTGGGCCTACAACTCCCCACGCCTCGTCAGTATTGATCTGCCAGTTGACCGGGCGGATAAAAGGAGAATCGGGCATACGTGGAATAACGTTGTCTAATGAAACGAGCATGATAATTATTATTCAGATTTTTATATGCCCGCTTATATTAGCTTTACCCGGCTGAAAAAGTTCCGCAATCTTTTGAGCCTGCGTGAGCCATACCGCTTCATCTTCCGGCCATAATTCCGGTTTTACCGCTTCGTTTGGTTGATAGGTTATAATTTCCCCGTATTGCGCCATATTTCGTCTGTTTTTTTTGCAAAGGTACCGGTTTGGATTGGATTATTCCCTTTCTTTGGAAAAGTAAATGATTGGGTTTAATCTCTTTGGATTTAATTCCCTGTCCGCTTGCGGCGGGGAAGTTCATTCCAAAGGACTAAACGCAAGTTCAATGAATAAATGCAACTTCAACCTGTCTTTAAGAATTATTGTGAATATTTTTTTGAGGAATAAAATCTTTATTTATAATAAATGACGGAAAATAAAAGAGACAATGTGCCTAATGTGCCAATGTGCCTAATATGATGATTTAATGATTCAAATAATTATCAATTAAATAGGTAAGTGAGAGTGAAAAAAGTTTCAGTAATTTTTAAAAAGAAAGGAGCTTCATAATGAAGTACAAGTTAACAGTGCGGAGAAATCCGCAA
>JAISZV010000254.1 GCA_031284475.1 Proteiniphilum sp.
CGGCCGACCTGTTTTTTATCAGGGAGTCGATAAAGACTAACATGGCATAAAACAGAGGAATAAGCAGGAATAAAAAATAAAAGAGTGATAGAAAAAGGCAGAAAGCCATCACTATGACAAAAACCGAAGGTAGCAGATGTACCGCTTTCATGTATCCCGGATGAGCAAGATGCAGATTAATACGCGCGATACCGGAATTATACACTTGTTTGAAGAATTGCCCGAAGGTGCTTCTTCGCTTGTGATAGACGTATGCTCCGGGAATAAGCGTCGTCCGGAAACCGCTCTTCTGTAAGCGCAGACTAAAGTCTATATCCTCTCCGAACCGCATGGAACCATAACCCCCTATCGCGTCAAACGCCTTTTTGGAGACCCCCAGGTTGAAACTCCGGGGATTGAATTTTTCCATCGATCTCTTGCCGCCGCGGATGCCGCCGGTGGTAAAGAAAGAGGTCATGGAGTAGTTAATCGCCTTTTGTATTGTGGTAAAGGTAGGGAGCGCCGCGTCGGGCCCTCCGTAGGCGTCTGCATAGTGTTGTTGAAGCGATTGGGAGGCAGTTTCGATATAATGAGGGGGGATGATACAGTCCGAATCGAAAAAAAGAAGATAGTCGTACTTTGCCCGCGCCGCACCCGCGTTTCTGCTAAGACCCGGCCCGGAATTGTTTTTTTCAAAATAGGTGACGTCAAGCCTGTCGCGGTATTTTTCCACCACGGCATCGCTTTACAGGGTAGAGCCATCCTCTACGATCACTACTTCAAATTGCTTATCGGTTTGTTCGCAGAGGCTTGCGAGAAGTTCGTCCACTTCGTCGGGGCGGTTGTAGAGAGGTATGATAATTGAAAAAAACATAAGATTCACCCGTTTTAAGCGGTACAAAGCTAATTAATTTATTTCATATTCCCGCCTTATCGTTTACGGTTAAAAAGAAAAACTGACAAATAAATGTGAAAATCAATGAATATTTAAAAAAACAGAATATCTTTGTTCTTTCGAAGAAATAATGAGTCATCTAAGATAGTTCTATTTAGTGTGGTTTTGTAAGTTATTATATCAGATTGTCAGTTATTTGTCTTTAATAGAAATAGAGAAAATCACTTTTCGGAGTGGGTTCAATATTGATTTTTGATATATAGTGAAGGAAAATGCAAAATGCCGAAAGTAATAATGCAGGAAAAGTTGTTGGTGTATGGTAAGATGTTGTAAAATACTTGTTTATTTTCTCGTTTTATATTCTGTCATATCATGTAAAGATGAAGAGGGAATTTTTATCAGGGGGGAGATTTCGAATCTCGAAATTCCTTATATCCTGGTTACCTATTTTTCTGCCGATACGCTTGCTATCGACACAATTGATGTGGATGTAAAAGGAAAATTCAATTACAAAAACCGGATCGACACGCTCACCACCTTTTCGCTCTATTTGAATAATTACGAGAGTGCGGCCGTGGTTTTCGCCGACAAAGGGCAGACCTTGAAAGTGAAAGGAGATGCGTTGTTACCGGATCTTATAGAAGTGAACGGGAATGAGATCAATAACGATCTTACTTTTTTCAAGACGGAAAACCGGGAACTGCTCACACAACGGGGCCAGTTGCTGTTTAACTTGAGTATGGAATCCCACCAGGACACTGTCGATAACAAATCAATGACCCGGCATGATGAGATTGCAAAACTGCAACTGCTCAATCATGAATTGATATTGCAAGCCGAAGAGTTTATACGAAAAAACCCCGCCAAATTCTCCAGTCTTATCCTGATCAATAATTTTTTTATGAACAGTGATAATCCCCAGGCATTGGAACGGGCGCTTGGGTATCTGGAGGGAGATGCGGCCGGAAGTCAATTTGCAGTCCGTTTGAAATCTTATTCCGAAAAGATCAACCATTCGGCGGAAGGCGCACAAATGCCTTATTTTATGCTCAAAGATAAAGAAGGTAAGAATATTTCTTCGCATGAATTTAACAGGAAATACCTGTTGCTCTCTTTTGTTTCCACCGCGGGCGTCGAATCGCGCGAAACAATCGATCTGCTGAAAGATGCTTACCGGGAAGTAAATAAAGACAGTGTAGAGTTCCTCACCATTTATATAGATTCCGATATTTATCCTGTGGAATATGTGGAGAGTGACTCTATCCCCTGGAAGGTGGTTCCCGAAAAGAAAAGTTGGGGATCGGATATTGTGGATGCGTACAATGTGCAATACATACCCTTTAATATTCTGATCGCTCCCGGTGGGAATATCAAAGTGCGCAATATTCCCGCACAAGGAGTAGCAAGTGTAATCGGAAATTCTTCCGAAGATTAAGTGCAAGGAAAAACTTGGAAGCCATGCTGGTCAAATTATTCGGAGCAGCTGTACAAGGTATTGATGCAACGCTCATTACTATTGAAGTTAATTGTTCGAGGGGGATCCGGTTCATGCTGGTTGGTCTTCCCGATACCTCTGTGAAAGAAAGCCATGAACGCATTGTTTCGGCCATCGAGGTGAACGGATTGAAATTCCCGCGTCAACAAATCGTTATTAACATGTCTCCTGCCGACATCCGCAAGGAGGGTTCGGCTTACGACCTGCCGCTTGCCGTCGGCATCCTTGCCGCCTCAGGGTCGGTTGCTTCCGCCCTGATGGACGACTACCTGATGATGGGCGAATTGTCGCTCGACGGAACAATTCTTCCGTTAAAAGGGGTGTTGCCGATAGCCTTAATGGCGAAGGAAAAAGGCTTCAAAGGATTCATCCTGCCTGCGGCGAATGCGAAGGAAGCCGCTGTGGTAGAGGGGTTGGAGGTCTATGGAGTGAACAATATCCGCGAGGTGGCGGACTTCTTTAACGGCGAGCGGATGTTACAACCGACCAAGGTGGATCTGCAACGGGAATTTCTGGAGGGACGCTCCTCTTTTGAGTTCGATTTCTCCGACGTGAAAGGGCAGGAGAATGTGAAACGGGCGTTGGAAGTGGCTGCCGCAGGAGGTCATAATGTGATCATGATTGGCCCGCCCGGATCCGGTAAGTCGATGATGGCGAAACGTATACCCTCTATCCTGCCGCCTTTTTCGCTGGAAGAGGCGTTAGAGACGACAAAGATCCACAGCGTGGCGGGAAAGACAGATTTGGGCAGGTCGCTTATGACCGGTCGTCCTTTCCGGTCGCCGCACCACACCATCAGCGATATAGCAATGGTAGGAGGAGGCACATACCCCCAGCCCGGTGAGATAAGCCTGGCCCATAACGGCGTGTTGTTTCTCGACGAACTGCCGGAATTTAACAGGAACGTACTCGAAGTAATGCGGCAACCGCTGGAAGATCGTAAGATCACTATCTCCCGCGCCAAGTTTACGGTAGACTATCCGGCCGGCTTTATGCTGGTATCGGCCATGAACCCCTGCCCCTGCGGTTACCATAATCATCCCACTAAAGAGTGCGTATGTCCTCCGGGAGCGGTGCAGAAATACCTGAACAAAGTGTCCGGGCCGCTTCTTGACAGGATTGATATACAAATAGAAATTGTGCCTGTTCCGTTTGAGAAAATCTCCGATACCACCCAGGCGGAACGGAGCGCTGATATAAGCAAAAGAGTGGTGAAAGCAAGAGAAATACAGATACACAGGTTTAGAAACAGGCAAGGTATTTTTTGCAACGCGCAGATGACCGGCAAGATGTTGCGCGAATATGCTTCACCGGATCCGACCGGGTTGAAGTTATTACAGGCAGCTATGGAAAGACTCAACCTCTCTGCCCGCGCCTACGACCGCATCCTGAAAGTTTCCCGCACCATCGCCGACCTCGACGGGAGCGAACAGGTGCAACCGCCCCATTTGGCGGAGGCAATCAGCTACCGGAACCTCGACAGGGAGAATTGGGCGTATTTAGTAGTTCAGCAAAATTAGTTTAAATGGTAATTTTTAGGCTCCAAATGCGTTACTCCAATACCAACCGTACTGATAAGTATAGGAAAGATCAAAAAACATGTAGCTTAATTATGGGGACTTACTTAACAGGCGGAAACAGTGGAACGGCGTTCCCGCTTTCCCGCCTTTTCACTTCTTCTCAAAATGATGGTCGTCATAAAATTTTGTAAAGGAATGTCCCCATCGGAAGCCGAGTTTTCCGAACTCCTCCACTACCGGGTGACCGGGATATAGGGTTCCGTTGACCGTAGTGTCTAATACCGCTCCTTCGGGCTGATTGGGGCGTTTTTCCGTTTTCCA
>JAISZV010000317.1 GCA_031284475.1 Proteiniphilum sp.
AGAAGAGAGAAGCGTCCGTGCACATCTCAAACCTGAATCCGGTGGATCCTAAAACCGGTAAACCCACCCGCGTCGGACGGAAAAAAGATAATAAAGGCAAATTGGTGCGTTACGCTAAAAAATCGGGGGAGGAGATTAAATGAGTACTACAACATACGAAGTAAGTTTAAAAAAAGACTATAAAGAGCGTATTGTTCCTGCGCTGGTGAAAGAATTTAACTACACCACCGTGATGCAGGCTCCCAGGCTGGAGAAGATCGTGATTAACCAGGGATTGGGGATCGCTGTTGCCGACAAGAAAATTATTGAAACAGCTATCAACGAACTGACAACCATTACCGGGCAGAAAGCGGTAGCTACGGTATCGCGCAAGGATATCTCGAACTTTAAACTGCGTAAGAAAATGCCTATCGGCGTACGGGTAACGTTGCGCCACGATAAAATGTATGAATTTCTCGAAAGGCTGGTACGCGTGGCGCTGCCCCGTATCCGCGACTTCAAGGGAATTAACGCTAAACTCGACGGAAGAGGCAATTACACGCTGGGTATCGAAGAGCAGATTATCTTCCCAGAGATCAACATCGATAATATCGCCCGTTTATTAGGGATGAATATTACATTTGTTACCACTGCCGCCACCGACGAAGAGGGATACGCCCTTCTGAGAGAATTTGGGTTACCTTTTAAAACAGAACAAAAAAATAATCAGTAGATAATGGCAAAAGAATCAATGAAAGCCCGTGAGGTGAAGAGAGCCAAAATGGTTGCCCGCTATGCCGGGAAAAGAGCTAAATATCTGACGGAAGGCGATTACGAAGCGCTTCAATCCATACCGAAGAATGCCTCTCCGGTACGTTTGCACAACCGTTGCAAACTCACCGGCCGCCCGAAAGGATATATGCGACAGTTTGGCCTTTCACGTATACAGTTCCGCGAAATGGCTTCCAAAGGATTGATACCGGGGGTAAAGAAAGCAAGCTGGTAAAATTAATGTGATAATTTGATGATGCGCCGATAATTGTCCATTGTCAATTATCAATTATCAATTGAAGTAAATATTGTCCCGGCAGTCGGGATCAATTTAAATTTTTAATATATGACAGATCCGATAGCAGATTATTTGACGCGGCTAAGAAACGCCATCATGGCAAAGCACCGGGTGGTAGAAATACCCGCATCAAATCTAAAGAAAGATATCACTAAGATACTTTTCGAAAAAGGGTACATACTGAACTATAAGTTCATAGAGGACGGCCCCCAAGGCAGCATTATGATTGCCTTGAAATACGATCCGGTAAACAAAGTGAATGCAATCAAGAAACTGGAACGCATTTCTACTCCCGGTTTGCGCCGGTATGTGGGGCATAAGGATATGCCTCGCGTGCTTAACGGTTTGGGTATTGCCATACTGTCTACTTCAAATGGAGTAATGACCGATAAAGAAGCCCGCGAACAAAAAGTGGGTGGAGAAGTTTTATGTTTCGTTTATTAATTTGAAGGAGGGAGAGTATGTCAAGAATAGGAAAATTACCCATCACAGTGCCTGCCGGAGTTGCAGTAACAATAGGGGATGATAATGTGATTACGCTGAAAGGCCCGAAAGGGGAGTTGAGCCAGCATGTGAGCGGCGGCATGAAGATTGAAGTGAAAGATGGCGTTCTTACGGTAGAGCGTCCCAACGACGAAAAAGAAAGCCGTTCGTTACACGGTCTCTACCGCTCTTTATTGAACAACATGGTGATTGGCGTTTCGGAAGGGTTTCGCAAAGAATTGGAACTCGTGGGCGTTGGTTATCGCGTAAACAATAACGGCCAGGTAATAGAGTTGTCTTTAGGATATACGCACAGTATTTTCATGGAACTGCCCAAAGAGGTAAAAGTGGAAACCAAAATGGAGAGAAACAAAAATCCGCTTATTTTGCTGGAGTCCTGTGATAAGCAACTACTGGGCCAGGTATGCGCCAAGATACGTTCATTCCGTAAACCGGAACCATACAAAGGGAAAGGCGTACGTTTCGTGGGTGAACAGGTACGTCGCAAATCCGGTAAAACGGCTTCTAAATAATTACGTAAACTAAATTCACTATGTTAACAAAGACCGAAAGAAGATTAAAGATAAAAACCCGTGTACGCGGTAAAGTACAGGGTTTCCCCGATAGGCCCCGCCTCTCGGTATTCAGAAGCAATAAGCAAATATATGCCCAGGTGATCGACGATACCACCGGTAAAACGTTGGCTTCGGCCTCTTCTCTGAAACTGGAAGATAAACTTCCTAAGAAAGAGATCGCCTCCAAAGTGGGCGAACTGATTGCTCAGAATGCGCGGGAAGCAGGAGTAGAGCAGGTGACTTTCGACAGGAACGGTTACCTTTATCACGGACGTATTAAAGAATTGGCAGATGCAGCCCGTAAAGGCGGACTTAAATTTTGACGATCATGGCAGGAGTAATAAATAAAGTAAAATCGACCAACGATATTGAATTGAAAGACCGTTTAGTGGCGATTAACCGTACCACCAAAGTAACAAAGGGTGGGCGTACGTTCACATTTGCCGCGATGGTTGTTGTAGGAAACGAAGACGGCGTCATAGGCTGGGGTTTGGGTAAAGCAGGAGAAGTAACTACGGCCATCGCCAAAGGAGTGGAAGCTGCCAAGAAAAACCTCATCAAGGTTCCGGTATATAAGGGAACCATCCCGCATGAGCAAATTGCTCATTACGGAGGCGCCGAAGTCTTCCTGAAACCGGCCGTTACCGGTACCGGAGTAAAAGCAGGAGGCGCTATGCGCGCTGTGCTTGAAAGCGTAGGGATCACCGACGTATTGGCCAAATCGAAAGGGTCGTCCAATCCGCATAACCTCGTGAAAGCGACTATCGCCGCGTTGACCGAGTTGAGAGATCCCCTCACGGTAGCCCGGAACAGGGGAGTGAGTTTAGAAAAGGTGTTTAACGGATAAAAAAGATCTGAAATGGCTACAATAAAAATAAAACAGACAAAAAGCAGAATCGGGGCTCCTAAAGATCAGAAAAAAACGTTGGACGCTTTGGGGCTTACCAAAATGCAACGCGTGGTGGAGCATGAAGATACGCCCTCCATCAGGGGCCTTGTACGCAAAGTGCAGCACCTGGTAACGATTGTGGAATAGGTCATTACAATTGATAATTGACAATTGATAGTTGATAATTGATAATAAATAAAGACAATATAACAATGGATTTATCGAATTTAAAACCGGCTGAAGGTTCAACCAAAACCCGTAAACGGATTGGTCGCGGCCCCGGATCGGGAAAAGGAGGCACTTCAACAAGAGGACATAAAGGAGCGAAATCAAGATCGGGTTATTCAAAGAAAGCCGGTTTTGAAGGGGGACAGATGCCTTTGCAGCGCCGTTTGCCCAAATTCGGGTTCAAACCCTTGAAAAGAGTTGAATACAAAGCCATCAACCTGGAAACATTGCAGGAACTGGCGGAAGCCAAAAAACTCACCCTGATCAATCCTGAAGTGTTGATGGAGGCCGGGCTTATTTCCCGCAAACACTCAGTGAAAATTCTCGGCAGAGGCGTTTTGTCCGCCAAACTGGAAGTCAAGGCGCACGCCTTTTCCAAAACAGCCGAGGAAGCCATTACTTCAGTAGGTGGAACCGCAGTAAAACTCTAATAAAATGGGATTCGTACAAACAATAAAGAATATATGGAAGATAGAAGACCTTAGAAAAAGGCTTATTATCACCGTAGGTTTTGTTGCTATTTACCGGTTCGGCTCATTCGTTGTGCTGCCCGGAATCAACCCGGAGCAACTTGTAGCATTGCAGGCGAATGCCAGTACGGGGTTGTTGAGCCTTCTCGACATGTTTTCGGGAGGAGCCTTTTCCAACGCCTCGATTTTCGCGCTGGGAATCATGCCCTATATCTCTGCGTCCATTGTGATGCAGTTGCTGGGTATTGCGGTACCTGCCTTTCAGAAGATGCAGCGCGAAGGCGAGAGCGGGCGTACGAAAATAAACCAGTACACCCGTTACCTTACGGTGTTGATCCTGCTCGTGCAAGGGCCGGCTTATCTCTATGGAGCCATAGGAGGCGCTATTCCCGGAGGTTTCTGGGATTGGGTGTTGCCCTCTACGATCATCCTTGCCGGCGGTAGCATGTTTGTGCTGTGGCTGGGAGAACGCATTACCGACAAAGGGGTAGGGAACGGAATTTCGTTTATCATTCTTATCGGTATCATCGCCCGTTTACCTCACGCATTAGTGGCTGAGTATGACCGGTTGATCGACGCTCCGGGAGGATTGATACTGCTCTTACTGGAATTATTGTTCCTCATTGCCGTTACGGCGGCGGCCATTATGTTGGTACAGGGCGTAAGGAAAGTACCCGTGCAATATGCAAAACGGATTGTAGGTAACAGGCAGTATGGAGGCGTGAGGCAATATATCCCGCTAAAGGTAAATGCGGCGAACGTAATGCCCATCATCTTTGCCCAGGCAATCATGTTTATCCCCATCACCATTGCGCAATTCTCCGCACGTGAAGGAGGCGGGTTCTGGGCTTCGCTGATGAGTTTTACCAGTTT